>CALYQE010000027.1 GCA_945281075.1 uncultured Lactobacillus sp.
AATCTTAACGTAATCACAACCAGCTTCTTCACAAAGCTTACGGATGTCAAGAATGTCTTGTGCTTTACGAGCGAATGAGGCAAAAATAAAGTTAATTCCGTGCTCTAAACCAAACTTGATGTCATCACTGTCTTTTTCAGTAATTCCTGGGAGGCGAATTTCAACACCAGGTGCGTTAACACCTTTCTTAGAACCGATAACACCAGTATTTTGAGCTTCACAAACCAATTCACGTTTAGCGTCGTCTTTTTCCTTAATTAATAAGTCAACTAAACCGTCATCAATTAAAACATGACCGCCAACATGAGTATCATTGTATAAACCGTCGTATGTAACGTGGATCATGTCCTTGTTACCAGGCTTAGTATCATCCATCGATACACGGATTTGGTCACCAGTATTGATAGTGAACTTGCCACCTTCTTGGTCGGTTGTTCTAATTTCAGCACCCTTAGTATCTAAGGCAATACCAAGTACAAGGCCTGTTTCTTGTTCAACTTGACGAACCATTTTCATCCGTGAAAGATGTTCTGCATGGTCACCGTGTGAAAAGTTAAAACGAAATACGTTTACACCAGCTTTTGCTAAAGCAGTGATAGTTTCAACATCGTTTGAAGCTGGCCCTAAGGTACTAACAATTTTAGTTTTCTTCATTATTTAAAAATCTCCCCAAATCGACTAATTATTTAGTCATTTCATCATTTATATCAAGTAACGTCTCATCGCTGCTGTGACTGCCATCAAACAAGTCAAGAATATCATGCGTTTCTAATTCGTTATTCTTCATGCCGACAGCTAAACCGCCTTTACCATCAAGAAGTAACTTAACCGCATAATTGCCCATCTTTGTCGCATTGACTCTGTCAATAACCGTTGGCGAACCACCACGCTGCATGTGACCCAAGATATTAGCTCTGGCGTCAAAATCGCCGTATTTTAGAAGCTCAGTTCTAAATTCTTCGGCATTCATTACGCCCTCAGCTAATACGATGATACCATGATCTTTGCCATCTGCAAAGCTGCGTGTTAACCGGTCAGCAATTTCCTTTACATCGTATGGACGTTCAGGAACAACAATCGCATCTGCTCCGCTGGCCAAACCAACTCGCATCGCAATATCGCCGCAGCCGCGTCCCATTACGTTAATAATGAAAACACGATGGTGACTGCTGGCAGTATCACGAATTTTATCAATTGCTTCAAGTGCCGTGTTGCAAGCAGTGTCAAGGCCAATTGTATAATCCGTAAATGGAATATCATTGTCAATTGTGCCCGGTAAACCGATTGAGTTAATGCCATGACGAGTTAAGGCCAAAGCACCATGGTAAGATCCGTCACCACCAATAACGATGACGGTATCGATCTCATGCTTTTTCAGCTGTTCAACACCCTTTTGCTGCACCTCTTCCTGTGCAAACTCAGGGAAACGAGCACTGTATAAAAATGTTCCGCCTAAGCTGATCATGTGATCAACCTTTTCAGCAGTCAAAGTGACAAAGTCACCTGCAACCAAGCCAGCAAAGCCGTAACGAATGCCCACAACGCCAAGTCCATTATGAATGGCAGTCTTGGTAACAGCTCTGACGGCTGCATTCATTCCGGGTGCATCGCCGCCGCTCGTTAAAATACCAATTCTTTTCATGAATTCACCTCATTAAGAACTATTGTGTAATTACTCACATCCACTAAATTTTAACATTCTTTTGTCAAAAAATCTCACAAAAAATAAGATATTTTCCTTATTTATCAGTCTTTTGCGTTGATAGCGCTAACAGCGTTAATGCCCGTTATTGAGCTGATTAATCTTTATAATTGACTGCTCGCAAATTAGTCAAGACATACTGTTTTTTGCTCGAATCAAATCGATCATTTTGAACTTTTATGCCAAGTAAGTAGATGTTACCCTCTTTTAAAAGAGCCTGAACCTTGTCATACACATTAGGAAAAATCACAATTTCTTCACGACTGACGGAATCCACAAAACTCGTAAAGGCCATTGTGGTTCCCTTTTTAGTTTTAACCAGCTTAATGGTCATCAATTTGCCGACAGCAACGCCAAAGTCATTAGTTTCAAATTGTGCTAACGGTTTGGCGTTAAACTTTTCAGCATATTTTTGGACAGCGATTAAAGGTGAAGTCATGGTTGAAAAGCCTAGTGCTTCTTCTTCCATCTCGGCCTTCTTTGAACTGGTTAAAGCTGGAGCTTCTTTTAAAGGGACGCCGCCCAGACTTTCCGAAAGTGTGAGATTATTACCTGTCAATTCAATATTTTCTATAATCTCCGGACTATTTTGCAGGAGTTCGTTGCGATTGGCATTAAATTCATCAAAGCAGCCCGCTTTGATCATGGGCTGAATCATTTTAATTTTCAGGTATTTCTGATCAACTCGACGTAAAAAGTCTTCAAAGTCCTGATATGGCCGATCATGCCGCTTTTGAATGATTTCCTTGAGAAAGTCATTCCGTAAGCCTTTAATGGCACGCAATCCTACTAAAATTTGACCATCAACTAAACGATAATCAATCGCACTGCGATTAATGTCGGGTGCAAGAATTTTCACGCCTGCATTTTGCGCCCGCATGATGTAATCATTGATTTTCAGATGGTTGCCGCTGTTCGAATTTAGCATCGCTCCATAAAACTCTGCCGGGAAATGAACCTTTAAATATGCCAGCCAGAAAGCCATCTTCGTGTAAGCTACAGCATGTGAACGGTTGAAGCCGTAGTTAGCAAATTGCTCGATATAGTCATAGACATGCGCCGCAACTTCTTTTGAGCGCCCGTTTTTGACTGCGCCCGCAATAAACTTTGCTCTTTCCTGCTCAATAACTTGCTGATTTTTCTTTGACATTGCCCGCCGTAAAATATCAGCCTCTCCCAACGAAAAACCTGCTAAAACTTGCGCCGTTTGCATAACCTGCTCTTGGTAAACCAAAATACCGTAGGTTGGTGCTAAAATTCTTTTCAAGCTCGGATCTGGATAGGTAACTTTTTCCTGACCGTTTTTTCTGGCAATAAAGGAATGGATATTTTGCATTGGACCCGGTCGATACAAGGCGTTAACGGCCACCAGATCCTCGAAATTATCAGGATGCAGTTCGCGCAGAACTCCTCTGATACCGCCAGATTCAAACTGAAAAACCAGCTCGGTTTTGCCTTCTTGAAACAGCTTTAAAGTTTCAGGATCATCAAGCGGAATCTGGTTGACGTCAATCTTCTTGTTCTGACTGCGGATCATTTTTTCTGTATCGCCCAGAATAGTTAGGTTGCGTAGTCCCAAAAAGTCGATCTTTAACAACCCCAATGCCTCAACATATTTCTTGGTTTGCTGCGTAACGGGAATATTAAGCTGACCTGCCTGCAACCCGGAAATAGCAGCAATTGATTGATCGCTCAAAACCAATCCGGCCGCATGAATTGAGTAGTGTCTTGGTAAATTTTCTAGGTTTTGGGCTGTTTCAAACAGCAGCTTGTTTTTTGCACTAGCATCAGCTAAAAGACGCATTTTGGCGGAACTTTGATAGGCATCCGCAAGTGAAATTTTGGTTTTGGAAAAAGGCACGCTTTGTGACCACTTGCTCAGTTCCGCTTCACTTAAGCCAAAAACGCGGCCGGCATCACGTAAAACTTGTTTGGCTGCCAAAGTACCAAAGGTCAGAATTTGCGCCGCATGGTCCATGCCATATTTTTGAAACATGTATTTGATGACATCATCACGACGATTATCCGGAATGTCTAAGTCAATATCCGGCATTTCGTGTCTGGCCGGATTTAAAAACCGTTCAAATAAAAGGTGATAATGGAGCGGATCAACTTCGGAAATGCTTAAGGCATATGAAACTAACGATCCACAAGCAGAACCACGCCCCGGACCAGTGACGATGTCAGCGCGGTGACAATAATTAACAACATCCCAAACGATCAAGAAATAATCATTAAAGCCCATTTGATCAATCACGCTCAACTCATAGTCAAGCTGTTTTTGGTAATTCTTCGGAATTTGCCGATCTTTAAACCTATTTCTCAGACCCATTTGGGCTAAGTAATTAAGATATTCTTTTGAAGTTGCAAACTTATTTTGCTGATATTGGGGTAAAACTGGTGTTTGGAAAACCACCTTGGCATCACAAAGCTGCGCCACCTGCCAGCTATTTTTTAAGGCTTCGTCCAAGTCGAGATCATGATACCTGACCGCTAATTCCTGCACTGAGGGCAAATAATGTGACCCCTTTTGCTTAGCTAGCTCCAAAACATCCTGCAGCACCTCGCCTTTTTTCACGGCTTGCAAGGTTTTAGTCAAAAATTGATCTTTTGGTTTTAAATAATGCGTGTCTTCCAAATTGACGATGGGCAATTCAAACTGTTTAGCAAGGGACTTAACATATTCAAAATAGTTTCTTTGGCGTTCAGTGCCATAAACACCCAAGTAAAGAGAACTGCTTGGCGCTATTAGTTTCAATAAGTGACGCAAGAAATCAGTTCCTACCTCCTGACCTTGCTGTTGCCAGAGGTTTAAAAGCTCACTAGATTGATTGGCGGGAACAATTAATACCAGCTCTTTAAGATATTTTTCCAGATCGGCAAGCGTTAGCACCTTTTTTTTGGTGCCATTTTCAGTGCGCAAGTTAATATTGCTGGAAATCCGCAAGATATTCCGGTAGCCTTCGTCTGTTTTGGCGAGAGCAATCAGATCATACTGGTGTGCACTATCGATCAAACCATTCAGTCTGATCTGCATGCCCAAAAGCGGCTTGATGCCAACTTCTTGAGCCACTTCATAAAAGTTCACTAGACCATAAGTAACATTGACATCAGTTAGACCGACCGCTTCATAACCAGCATTTTTGGCGCTGACCAATAAATCTTTAATTTTAATCGGACTTTCTAGTAATGTGAATGAACTGATGTTTTGCAATGCCGCGACTTTCATCTTATGTCCCCCTTTGTTCTAAAATTAGTATACCAAAAACAGTAGTTTTAGTTTGAAAACCTGCATAAACTTTGCTAAAATTCTTCTATGAAAGAGGGTACCACTATGGGTCGTTATGTTGTAACAATTTGTTGGAGCGTTGTCTACATGTTAATTATCGGTTTTATCGCCGCCCCATTAACACAAAATGTTTTTAATGTGAATGAGGCTTTGATTATCGGCGTGATCTTCGGTATTTTATTTGCGGCAATCATCCCTAGAATTACTGCTCATTCAGTTAAAGATAAAAGCAAATATAGTAAACTTAAATAAGCATATAAAAAACCACTGATGTCATTCATCAGTGGTTTTTTAGTCTTAATAGAAACAATAGTTCTTGGTTATGTCTACTTTAGGTTTTAGTTTTGTCAAAAATTCTTCAAACATCTGTGGATAATCTTTATCCAAAGTCAAGTCAATTTTTGCACTTGCGTAAGCCGGATAAAAGCCGCCACCATTAGCCCGGTAATTGTTCACCGCCAAGCTGTAAATTTCTTGATCATTAATTGGCTGCCCGTTTAATTCGAGCTTGACCAGACGCTGGCCCACTTTACGAGCTATCTCGGCTTCATATTTCACCGGATAAAAAACATCAAAGTTAAACAGTTGCTCGCACTTTTCGGGGCAAAAAGTGATTTTGCCATCATTGTCTTTTCTTAAAAAAGACAAGCTGTACTCAATAATTGCTCTTAATTCTTTTCCGGTTACCTTCACCCGACAGAGCTGGTTTGAAAAGGGATAGTTCAACAAAATATCGCGCATCGTCACTTTTTCGTTGAAACCATGTGCTGTTTCACTCATTACGGCGGTCGCTGAAATCTTAGCCTTAGTAAAATAAAGCTGCATTTGCTGTAAAAGGTTTATGAATGGTGCCCCCTCAATTCGACCTTGCATTGCATTGGTTATGGGGGCCGGTTGATCCAGCTTGGCAATTGGTTGATCAAGCCATTTTTGCGTACTCTTATCCAGATTGTTTGCCAGCTTAACAATTTCTGGATCAGGATCATAATCTTTGGTTTCAATTAACATTGCTTGCTTTGAAATGATTTTTTTGGTTTCGTCATCAATTTCTAGCACCACTTTGCCAACCGCTTCGCCTCTTGCTCCAGGTTGCACAATTGCCGTTTGATGGGCTACAACAGCCAGTTTGCAATGCTGGTGCCCCGTCAAGAAGACGTCAATTCCGGGAATCTTGGTCAAAATTTGATAGCCTTCATTTTCTCCGGTATTTGGTTCCGTTGCTTCTCCCGAAACCGGATCTGCTTCAAAACCGCCGTGATAAATTACCGCCAGGACATCAACTTGCGGCCGTAATAATTGTACATAGTAGCTCAGCTGCGCATAAGCAGAAGCAAATCTTAAGCCGGCAATATTTTCGGCAGGCTCCCAGCTGGGTACCTTTTGCGTAGTAACACCTAATAAGCCAACCTTGACCCCACTTTTTTCAGTAATCAAAGACTCCAAGCCAAAAGCCGGCCGATTCTCCTTACTATGCAAAATATTATCATTAAGAGTTGGTGCTTTACTCTGGTCAAAGTAATGTGCTAAATAGTCAAGTCCAAAATCAAAATCGTGATTTCCTAAACAGCGGGCATCATAGCCAAGCGCATTATCAAGCTCAATAAATTTTTTAAAAGCTGCATCATCTTGAACTGAATGAACATATGAAGCTAGCGGCGAGCCTTGCAAAAAGTCACCGGCATCGGTCAGAACAACATTTTGCTCACCATATCTGGCCTTTTCATTTTTAAAGACGCTGCTCACCCTGCTTAAACCATAAGGATCCTCATACTTTTGCTTATTTTGATAATCCGTTGGCAAAACATAGCCATGAAGATCACTTGAACTTAAGAAAACTAGTTTCATTGCTTCCCTTTCTTAATCTGCTAACTGTTAGTTTTTAAGTAAAAAAAAGACACCGCAGTGGTGTCTTTTAGTTAATTATTGTCGCTTGCGTTAGTTTCGCTAACAACTTGACGCCCCTTGTAATAACCTTTTGGTGAAACGCGGTGACTCAAACGGTATTCACCAGTAGTTGCATCATAGTGCATTGCTGGAACAGCTAACTTGATATGGCCACGACGGGAACGTTTCTTTTGTTTAGAAGTATGTCTCTTAGGAACTGCCATTTAATTGATCTCCTTTATTGTAGATTTACGTTTTTAGGTCACTAGTAAAAAAGCGCCTAAAACACTTCACGATTGTTAATGATACTATTGTATCTCAAATAAATCAAGCTATATTAGTTATTCTTATCTTCTTTATGGCCCGCGGACCCACAAAACCAGCCAATGAGGACGCCAATGATGATCATGATTACCAAAATGATGATTAGTGGCACCTTGACGTTAAACAGTCCAAAGTTGATCGCTACATTATTGGTGTTAAGAACAACAAAGATAACTGCTAACAAGCAAAGAATCAATATGAAAACAAGTTTTATTTGTCGAACTCTCCCCTTCATCTTTTTGCCCTACTTTCTTGAAGCAAATTTAATTGATAGTTGGTCGCCAATTGCTGGAAACAAATTGTAGAGTTTAGCTAAAACGGCTAAACTCATTGGCAAATTGAGTTCACGCTTATTACTACCAAAGAAATGAACAACTTGCCACGCCACATCGTCAGGATCGAGCATGAATTTTTGAACATTCTTAACATAATTACCGCTCTTATCAGCGATATTGAAGAAGTTGGTGTAAACAGGTCCTGGATTGACTGTCATTACTTTGATGCCAAAAGGCTTAAGTTCAAGTCGCAGAACATTAGAGAATTGAATCACGGCCGCCTTAGAGGCACTATATGCCGCCGACTTGACTGTTGGAACTTTACCCGCCATTGAACCAAAATTAATAATTTGACCAGTTTTTTGGTCGATCATTAAACGCCCAATCAAGCGGGTAAAGTACATGAGGCCCAAAACGTTAACTTGGAACATCACGGTTACTTCACGCCGATCCATTTCAACAAAGTTTTCAAACTTGCCAAAGCCCGCGCAATTAACCAAATAATCAACATGCTTGGTCACCGCAATAATTTGCTTAAAAGCCGCATCGATTTGGTCACTTGAACTCAAATCTGTGGGAAAAACATAGGTTGGTGCGCCAGACAATTCATGTGCTTCCGCCGCAACCTTGTTTAATTTATTCTCATCGCGCGCAATTAAAATCACGGTAGCTCCGCGTCCGGCGCTCCCCAAGGCGATCGAATGACCGATCCCGCTTGAAGCTCCGGTTACAACAACAACTTTATTCCTTAATGAATCGCTCATTTTTCTTCACCTTTCATTGGAATTAAAACTCGGTCAAAATCATTGGCTAATTTTGTTTGTGGAAATACCTTCGCGGCCTGGTTCTCCAGCTTTTTAGCCTTCGCTCCTAAGTATCTTGCCGAAATATGATCTAGGTACAAACGCTTAACCCCATTATCACGCGCAATTTTGGCCGCTTCAACCGCAGTTGAATGATAATAGGCGTGGGCTAAATCGGCTTCATGACCGGCAAATGTAGACTCATGGACTAAGACGTCCGCATTTTTAGCAAGTTTGGCAATTACTGGTGTTGAACGCGTGTCATAAATGATGGTCACAATTCTGCCCGGCTTATTCGGTCCAAGAAAATCATTTCCATCTAAAATAGTACCATCTTCTAAAGTGATTTTTTCACCCATCTTTAGTTTACCAAGTAATGGACCATTAGGGATATTATATTGCGCTAATTTGTCCATTAAAAGTTCGCCCTGATGATCATCTTCGACTACACGATAACCAAAACTAGGAACGCGGTGAGCCAACTTTTCCGCATAGACCTTAAAGCCTTTTCCTTGGTAAATCTGCCCGCCTTCTTCTAATTGCACAAATTTAATTGGATAGGAAACCTTTGTGCGCGAAACCTTTAGCGCGGTCCTGACAAATTGCTCTAAACCCGGTGGGCCATAAATCGTGATCGGTCCAACATCACCTTGAAAAGATCTGGTGGCTAATAGCCCCGGCAGCCCGAAAATATGATCACCATGATTATGTGAAATAAAAATTTTGGTAATTTTGCGCATTCTAATATTGGTGCGCAAAATTTGATGCTGCGTTGCTTCACCAACATCAAACAACCAAATTTCATTTATTTCATCTAGCATCTTCAACGCAATGCCCGAAACATTCCGCTGCTTGGAAGGCTGCCCTGCTCCAGTTCCTAAAAATTGTAATTCCATATTTTTCCTATTCTAAAATTTAGCATGCTCCGTGACCATTTTAACAATATACGCACTGTAATATTTAGAGCCAAGTGGCGTAGGATGCGTCTGATCTTCATAAAACCAATCAGGGTGTCCCTTGGAGTAATTATACCAATCAATCACGGTAAAATTATGATACTGCTCGGAAGCTTCTTTTACGAGCTGATTAACCTGATTTTGCCATGGTTTGTTGGGAATGTGGACGTTAATCCAGAAAACTTGTCTTTTTTTACCTATTTCTGCCATCAAATCATTTAGATCAGACATTCCGAACGGTCCGTTGCTGCCTAAGGCAATTAAAACATTGTCAGCTAAAGCCTTTTGTGATTTATAGTAACTAACTAGTTGATAAGCAGCTGGCAATTGTCTTGAAACGGCCGCATCAATAATTGCTTTGGGCATCAAGATTGATAGATCATTACTTGAACCAGCCATGACTGAATCGCCAATTGCCGTTAAGTGAACTCGATCGGCTAATTGTAAGTTTACTTGACTGATGTCGTATTTGCGGTATTCCTTGTTCACTGGATTAACTTTAGCGGCACGTTTAGCTTCACTAACTAGTTTAGCCCTTTCTTCCGCCTTTTGTTTGTCCTTTTTCAATTTATTGATTAAGGCTTTATTTTCCTTTTGCTGCTTCTTTTGGTTGGCCGTTATTCTTTGTGCCAGTGGCGAATTATTGTAGTTTTTCGCTTTCACAGTTGGCGAGACAATAATTGCGCAGCTACCAACGATAAAAAGCAAACCTGCAACCACCGTCAACAACCGCTTGCCAATATTTTGCTTTGAGACTTTCAAAAAGCCCTGCAAAAAGTTTTTGGTTTTAACCCAAGTGATCGCTCCAAAAGGCTTTTCAATCAGTCTATATGACGCCTCGCTTAAAACCAAGATAATGATTAGTTCGAGTAAATGATAAAGGAGTGGATGATCTGCCATGTTTTGAATCTTATCTTCAAAAAAGATCATTACTGGGAACTGGTAAAGATAAATACCATAGCTACGTGAACCGAGCCATTGAAAAATGGGGTTAGTCAACCATTTATTCCACCGGCTGCATGGGTGGGCAACAATTCCCACTAATACCGCCGTGAAAAAGCTAAACAAAAGCATTCCGCCTTCATATGGAAAGGCCTTTTCTGGATTCATGTAAGGGCTAAAGAAGAGCAGAATCATGACAAGCAAAGAAACTAGGCCTACTAAGTCGAGCAAATTCGCATCTACTTTTTTGACTGTTGTTCTTAACTTATCCATTGGCCAGATAACTGCTAAGGCCGCACCTAAGCCAAGCGCAAAAAATCTGGTATCCGTGCCATAATAAATCCGGTTAATGTCGACGCCATTGTGATAGAGCAAAGCCATTTCCAGCGCAGATAAAGCAGTCATGCCAAAAATAATGAAAAAGATATTTTTCTTTTTCTTGCCAAATTTAACCAATAAATAAATAATCAAAGGCCATAAGATATAAAACTGACCGCTGATCGACATTGTCCACAAATGGACAAAAGGTGATTTATTGGTCGCAAAGCGCTCAAAATAGCTTTGCCCATTAGCAATTTGCCAGAAGTTGTAGACATTCAGCAAATTCGTCACCACAATTTGGCCCAGCTTAACGAGTAAATTTCGCTGAAAGAGCAAAATATAAGCCGACGCTGCCCATAAAACGCCAATTAGCGACGGATATAATTTTTTAATTCGCCCTAAATAAAAGCTGCGATAATCAAAAGTCCCTTGCTCAAATTGAGCTTTTAAAATTTGACAAGTAACTAAATAACCAGACAAGACAAAAAAAATCAGTACGCCAAGATACCCTCCAACAAAAGTATTAGGATCAAGATGATATAAAATCACCCCAATAACTGCCAATGCTCTTAGTCCAGAAAATCCTGTTATAAACCTTTTTTTTGTCATCTTCTTTAAAACTTTTCCATTATTTTTATTGCATAAATTCAAAGTTGAATGTGCCTATTATTACATCGTCGCCGTCAACGGCTCCTTTTTTCCGTAATGCTTCGTCTATGCCCAGATTTTTCAGTTTTCTGGCTAAACGAAGCACACCATCTTGATAATCGAGATTAGTCCGCTCGACTAAGCGCTCAATACTCTCACCTTGAATTTCAAAAACATGGTCCTCAACTTTGGTGATCGTAAATTCGCTTTTGGCTGGTGCTTGGTAGCGATACTCTTTGGTTTCAGCCACCGGTTGATTATCTTTTGCTTGTACCTGTTCTTTTTCAACCAGTTCCACCATTGAAGCGGTATCCTGCATTAAGCGCTCAACGCCTTCGTGCGTAATACTTGAAATGGCATGAACCTGTTCGGTAATTCCCGCTTTTTGCAATTCACTGGTAAAGTCAGCAAATTTTACCTTAGCACCAGGAAGGTCAAGCTGAGTGGCCACAATAATCTCACGCTTTTGCTCAAGATTTTGATCATACTGCAAGAGCTCTTTACGAATTTTTTGGTAGTCATCGAGAGCATCACGACCATTTTCAGGATCCATCGAAACTAAATGCAAGATGACTTTGGTCCTTTCAATATGACGCAGGAACTGTATTCCCAGTCCAACTCCCTGACTGGCACCTTCAATCAAACCAGGCAAATCAGCCATTGAAAAGTCGCGTCCGTCAGGTAAAATCACCATGCCCAGATTTGGCGTTAAGGTCGTAAAAGAGTAAGCCGCAATTTTGGGCTTGGCTTTGGTTACCACAGACAGCAAGGTAGACTTGCCAACTGATGGAAAACCGACCAAACCAACATCTGCCAGAACCTTCAATTCCAGGCGTAAAACCCGATCTTCGCCTGGTTCACCGTTTTCGGCAATTTCCGGCGCAGTATTAACACTAGTGGCAAAGTGGATATTGCCACGACCACCGCGACCACCGCGAGCAACGACTAATTCCTGTTTATTTTCGGTTAAGTCGCCAATTTCTTCATTGGTGTCAAAATCATAAACAGTCGTTCCAATCGGAACACGTAAGTAGAGATTCTGAGCACCACGGCCATATTGGGATTTGATGCGACCATTTTCGCCATTTTCAGCTTTAAATTTGCGCCGATAGCGGAAATCCATCAAAGTTCTCAACCCGCTGTCAGCCACAAAAATAATACTACCGCCACGGCCTCCGTCACCACCGGCAGGACCACCGTTTGGAACGTACTTTTCATGGCGGAAAGCAACCATGCCATCCCCGCCTTTACCGGCCTGGACTTCAATCTTTGTTTGATCGACAAATGTTGGCATGTAAATTCTCCTTCCGTCTTCTCTAACTTTAATACTATACCATAAAAGACGCCAAACTTTTTTGAAAAATTGCCCTTATAGAGTTAATTTAACGGTTTGTGCTTGTGGAAGCGTTAACCCAACTTCACGCAGTTCATCAATTGAGGCCTCTTTTATTTTTTTTAGTGATCCAAAATGACGCAAAAGCTTGTTCCTGCTTTTTGGCCCAATGCCTTTGATGGCATCTAGTTTGCTAGAGAGCGCATTTTTGGCATGAGTTTTGCGGTGAAAAGTGATCGCAAACCGGTGGACTTCATCTTGAATCCGCGTCATCAAATAAAAGCCTTGCGACTTTGGATCAAGCGGAATCAGCTTAAAGGCTACACCATTAATCGGATCTCCAAATAGAAGGTGATTGGTTCTGTGCTTATCGTCTTTTACCATTCCTGCTACCGGAATATTAAGATTAAGTTCATTTCTCAACACATCTTGACAGGCGTCAACCTGAATCTGTCCACCATCCATTAAAATCAGGTCGGGCATTTCCTTATGCTCACGTAAAAGGCGGCTGTAACGTCGACGAACTACTTCTCGGGTATTACGAACCTCATCGCCACCATTTTGGTGTTCGACTTCGCCCTTCAATTTATATTTACGGTAAGAATTCTTATCAGGTTCTCCATCTTTGAAAACAACCAAAGCTGAAACTGGGTCGGTTCCTTGGATATGGGAATGGTCAAAACTTTCAATCACATGGCCATATGGCAAGCCCAGTGCAGCAAAAATCTCTTTTTGTGCTCCCTTGGTTTTGCGGTTGCCTAATTCAAGCAACCTAAATTTATCATCCAATTTGAGCTTTGCGTTTTCCTTGGCCATCATGAGCAGGGAGCGTTTTTGACCACGCTTTGGCGTTCTAACTGGAATTTTTAACACTTCTTCGAGTGCCTCATTATCAATTCCCTCAGGAACTAGCACTTCTTTGGGCAAAACGCGATTCTTTTGACCATAAAACTGAACAATTAAGGAAGCAAAAGCATCTTCCGGATCACTTGTATCAGTCAAAGGAAACATTCTCGTTTCCCGTCTGAGCAATTTGGCTTGACGCAAGAAAAAGATTTGGACAGAAAGCCAAGATTTATCGACATAAAAGTTAAAAATATCGCGTTGTTTATTATCATTGGAAATGATTTTTTGTTTTTCAACAGTTTCTTCAATATACTGCAGCTGATCCCTGATTTCTGCCGCACGTTCAAACTCGAGCTTGTTTGCCGCCTCTTCCATTCGCAGATTCAGCTCTTGCTTAACCTTGGCAATATCGCCATTTAAAAAGCTTTTGATTTTTCTAATTTGGTTGGCATAAACGGACTTGGGCACCTCTTTAAAGCAGGCTCCCAGGCATTGGCCCATATGATAATAAAGACACGGTCTCCCCTGTTTACCATTGCAGCGCCTGAGTGGAAAAACTTTTTGGATAAACTTGAGCGTAGCTTGGGCGGCATAAACGTTTGGGTAAGGACCAAAATAATAGCCACCATCTTTTCTAACGATGCTAGTTAATTTCGTTTGCGGATCACGCTCATTGGTAATCTCAATGTATGGATAGCCAGTCCCCTGCTTCAGCTGAACATTATAGTAAGGTTGATATTTTTTGATTAAAGTAACTTCAAGCAAAAAGGATTCTTTATCAGTTGAAACAGTGATAATATCATAGTCACGAATTTCACGAACCAGTTCCGCTCTGCGCCCAACCTGCTTGCTTTTAAAGTATGAGCGGACACGGCTTTTCAGATTTTTTGACTTGCCAACGTAAATCACCTTGCCATTAATATCTTTCATCAAATAGCAACCGGGTTTCGCAGGCAGCAGCTTAAGCTTATTTTCAATTAATTCAGATGCCAAAAAATCACGCTCTTTCTTAAAATTTGCCTAATCAATTTTAACACAAAAGCCGAACTGTTGATTGTGATTGGATCCATTGAACTTGCTCTGACACCAGGCACAATTTCTACTAGCTTATCAACTTATTTTCGACTATAATTAGCAAAAATGAAAGGACAAGCTTATGGGTTTAACATTTAAAAAACAAGATGAACTTGAAAAATTATTTGATAAATTTGCCACAGTTCCGCCAAAAGACAAAAAGAAAAAGCCTAGTAAAGACCAAGAGAAAAAAGCTGATCAATAAAGTTGTCACCTTGCAATTTAGATTAATCAAAAAGACTAACGAATCGCCTTCACAAGAAGTGATTCATTAGTCTTTTTGATAAGTAAAGTTAACGATTATCCGTTTAACCGGCTCTTTATTGCGCCAGCTGTTCTTCCAGCCAAGCCCATACTTCTTGAACGTGCGTCTTTTTAACTGCACTGTAAGTCAGGATGCTGACATTATCACGCGCTAAATCAAACTGCTTTTGCAGATTTGCCAGAACCTGATTTTCTTGGCTTTTTTTCACCTTGTCAATCTTGGTACAGATGACTAAAATCGGTAAATTTAAATAAAGAGCATAATTATACATTTCGACATCATTTTTGGTTGGCTCATGTCGTGAATCAGTTAACAGAACCAAACCCTTTAAATTTGCTCTCGTTTCCAGATAATCCTGGATCATTTCACCAAACTGCTGTCTCTTTTTTTGCGAAACTTTAGCATAGCCATATCCCGGAACATCAACTAGATAGAAGGCCTGATTAACAATGTAAAAATTTAAAGTTTGTGTTTTCCCCGGCTGCGAAGAAGTTCGCGCCAAATTTTTTCTTCCTAACAAAGAGTTAATTAAACTTGATTTACCAACATTTGAGCGACCTGCCAAAGCAATTTCGGGTAAATTGTCTTTAGGATATTGCTCTTCTTTTACAGCGCTAATAGCATAATCGCTTGTTTTAATGATCATTTGCGGCCTTAATTTCTTGGTTAGCTGCAGCGTCTTGGTCATCCCGGATGACTTGCGGCTCTGCGTTTTGCGTAATTACTTCTTTGGTCACCACAACTTTTTCAATGTCGGGTTCACTCGGCGTCTGATACATGATGCTCATCATGGCATTTTCAATAATAGTCCGTAAGCCACGAGCACCCATATTACGCTCGATTGCTAGGTCAGCAATTGCCGCCAATGCATCATCCGTGAAGTCCAATTCGACTTGATCAAGCGACAATAACTTTTTGTATTGCTTAACCAAAGCGTTCTTTGGCTCGGTTAAGATTCTGATCAGGTCCTTTTGCTCCAATTTATCCAACGTAGCAATAATTGGAATTCGTCCAATGAATTCAGGAATCATGCCAAATTTAACTAGATCACCAGTAGTCAAATGTTTAGTCCAGGTATCTTCTTCAGCCTTATTTAACTGCTGTTCCGCACTAAAGCCAATAACTTTTTTACCTAGACGGCTCTTAACAATTTGTTCGATGCCATCAAAAGCACCACCAACGATGAATAAAATATTCGTGGTGTTGATTTGGATTAATTCTTGTTGTGGATGCTTACGTCCACCTTGGGGCGGCACAGAGGCCACAGTGCCCTCCAGAATTTTCAAAAGAGACTGCTGCACGCCTTCGCCTGAAACGTCACGGGTAATTGACACATTTTCAGATTTTTTCGAAATTTTGTCGATTTCATCAATATAGACAATGCCGCGTTCAGCGCGTTCAATATCATAATCGGCATTCTGTAACAATTTCAGTAAAATATTTTCAACGTCCTCGCCCACATAACCAGCTTCTGTTAGTGTCGTTGCATCAGCAATTGCAAATGGGACATCGAGGATCCGAGCCAAAGTTTGCGCCAAATATGTTTTTCCTGATCCGGTCGGTCCAATTAACGCAATATTTGACTTCTGCAGTTCAGTGGATGAATCTACATCCATCTGACTAATCCGCTTGTAGTGATTGTAAACGGCTACTGATAAAACTTTCTTGGCACTTTCTTGACCAATCACATATTGATCGAGTTCATGCTTTATCTCTTTCGGTTTAGGCAAGTTTCTTGCTTTTTTTAATGAATCTGATTTTAACTCATCATCAATTATTTTTTTCGATAAATCGACACATTCATTGCAAATGTATACGCCGTTACCAGCAATCATTTTCTTAACTTGATCTTGTGTTTTTTCACAAAAAGAGCACTTAATTTGCTCCTGATCAGTAAATTGTGATGCCATTATATTCCTCCTCCATCTTACAAGAATAAGAGTATCATACATTGAGAAGATTGCCAGAACAATTTGCTTGTAGAAAAATAAAAAGGTAGTCAGCCAACCACCTTTTTACCCAGATTTAAATCCCTTTATTATTCAGACTTTTTGTCGTCTTTTTTACTCTTGGATTTAGAAACTTGTTTAGCACTGCCAGCTACTAGGTCAATAGCTTTACGGACATTGATATCATGGGTGAGCATGTCATCAGTTAAAGTGTTGCGCACTGTTTTTTCATCCATATTATACTCGCTAGCAAGTTCTTTGATTTCATTATCAATTTCTTCTTTAGAAGCTTTGATATCTTCTGCTTTCACAATTGCTTCAAGAACTAAGTCGGTCTTAACGCGTTCAGCAGCATCTTTGCTAAACTGTGTACGCAATTGGTCCTCAGTTGTATTGGTCAATTTGAAGTAAGTTTCAGGACTAATGCCTTGACGTTGCATATTACCAAGATATTGGTTCATTTGCGTAGTAACATTTTCTTGAATCATTGCGTCTGGAATTTCGTCAATAGTTGCGTTCTTAACTGCACCTTCAACTGCTGCTTGCTCAATTGCATCATCAGCTGCTTCTTCCTTCTTAGCCTTCAGATCTTTCTTGATCTTTTCCTTCAATTCATCAAGGGTCTCAACTGAATCATCAATATCCTTGGCGAATTCATCGTCAAGTTTTGGTAATTGCTTAGACTTAACTTCATGAATTGTAGTAGCAAAGTGTGCTTCTTTACCAGCCAAGTCTTTTGCACCATAGTTTTCAGGGAAGGTAACGACAACGTCAACATCGTCGCCAGCTTTATGACCAATCAATTGGTCTTCAAAGCCAGGAATGAAGGCATTTGAGCCTAATTCTAGTGCATAGTCATCGGCAGAACCACCATCAAAAGCCTTGCCATCAATTGTCCCCTTATAGTCAATTGTGACAGTATCGCCTTTTTCAGCAGCTTCTTTCTTCAACACAAGTTCAGCATTCTTTTCACGTTCTTGATCAAGTTCTGCATCTACATCCTTAGCGTATACGCGTGTATTTTGCTTTGGAACTTCAATGCCCTTGTAATCGCCAAGTTTTACTTCTGGTTCAACTGTAACAGTTGCTTTCATTGTCCAGTCTTTGCCCTTTTCCATTGAATCTGGAATTACTTGCGGTTGACCGACAGCAGAGATACCAGCTTCTTTGATTGCAGCTGCATAAGCATTAGGCAAAACAATATTCAAGGCTTCTTCATATAAAGCTTCTTCGCCATAATATTGATCAAAAATAACTCGGGACACGTGACCCTTTCTAAAGCCAGGCACACGCAAATTCTTTTTTACTCTTCGGAATGCTTGATCTAATCCAAGCTTCACCTCAGCTTGAGAAATATCAAAAGTAAGACCACCTTCACGGATAGTGAACTTAGTACCCTTTTCAATGGCTGCAGGCTTGATTAACTTAACAGTGAATTCTGTGTTATCGCCAGGCATAACCATTTCAGTACCTTCTGGTAATTCGATTTCACCAGTAATATCAGTAGTGTGGAAATAGAATTGAGGACGGTAGTCTGAGAAGAATGGAGTGTGACGTCCGCCTTCTTCCTTCTTCAAAACATAAACTTGACCCTTGAACTCACGGTGAGTTTGAATTGAACCAGGTGCAGCCAAAACTTGTCCACGAACAACTTGATCACGGTCAATACCACGAAGTAATACACCAACGTTATCACCGGCTTCACCAGAATCTAAAGTCTTGTGGAACATTTCCAAACCAGTAACAACTGATTTAAGAACTTTTTCTACTAAACCAACAATTTCAACTTCATCGCCGACTTTAACAGTACCACGGTCGATACGACCAGAAGCAACAGTACCACGACCAGTAATAGTGAAGACATCTTCAA
>CALYQE010000028.1 GCA_945281075.1 uncultured Lactobacillus sp.
ATGACAAGCTTGTAATTCGTTGCATTTTATTTTCCTCCTAGAAATTTAATTATTAGGTATTTTATCATGATAAGTTAAAAAGTACATAAATTTATTATAATTATTTAAAATTAGCAAATGATAAAACAAAAAGAACCAAAGTTAACGAAATGTTTGGTTCTTTCTTTGTTTACTTAATTTTAATGCAGCCATCAGTGACGCTCATTGCCAGTCCACAATCGATGTTTTTCTGAACTCGACAACTAAGCGTAACACCGGCAATTTCAAAGACTGCTACCGTGTCGTCAACTAGTAATGAGAATTCATATTCTTGCTCTGGCTTGATCTCGACCTGCCTTGATAGACCAATGTTCATCATTTGATACCATCTCAAATTAGGTGTTCTTCTGACCGATAAAGTTTTAGTATTAAAATCAATGTTAAATTCGTAGCCTTCGCCAGTGTGTTGATTTTCAAAAAAAACAACTGAAAAACCTCTTGTTCCCTTTTTAACTGCTAGTTTATTTTGCAACAAGAAATTTTTCCCAAGCAACGGACCAGAATAAGCTACTTCTGTTCGCTTAAAGTCAGATTCTATCTTATTTTTTTTAAACTTAACCTGCTTTTTAACTGCACGCTTGATAGCTACTGGTATTTCAGTTTTTAATTCTCCATTTTCATCCTGCTCGACCTTCAGTGGCAAAAAAGTCCCACCCCAAAGGTAATTGTTTTCGTCTTTACCTGCTTCTTTAGAAGGGACCCAACCAAATAAAAATCGTTCTTTTCCATTTGTTGCAGTTCTTGCTGCATAGTATGCTCTGCCATTAAAGGTATCCTGAACAGGAATCGTCCACGGACCCATGATATTCTTGCTCATTGCATAATGGGTTGTTTTTTCCAAATCATATTCCGAATAGACGAGATACCACCAATCGTGTTCTTTAAATAGCTGTGGCATTTCAATCATCGTATACATCCCCGGTGCCCAAAAGTCACCTTTAAAAGTCCAGTTCTGACAGTCTTTAGATGTGTAATAGACTAATCTACCAGTCTTTTCTTTAACGTCAGACTTCAAACGTGTACCAATGATTAAAAGATATTGCTCGGCATTTTCATCCCAAACAATATTTGGATCACGCCAATTATCTGGATCATAACCAGGTTGTGGTGCAAGCTCTTGAGCCAAACCTTTTTTCTGCCAATCAATTCCGTTTTCACTAGCGGCTTTCATTAACACCTGAGAAGAGCGATCCTGGCTAATAAAATTACGGTTAAAGCCGGTGTAAAAGGCTCTTATTTGTCCTTTTTGATTTTCAAATACACTCCCAGCATAAATAAACTGATCTTCTGCTTCCTCCGTACCTTTTTTTAAAACTTCACCGTATGATTGGTAATTGACAAAGTCTTTTGTCGTTGCCAGTTCCCAGCCAAACGGATCACCAAAAGGAACTGGATTCCTAGTGTCCTTTTGAAAATAGAGATAAAACAGGTGGTCTTTTTGATTGTAAAAAGGCATACAGTCTCCAAAAAAACAGTTGTCGGGTCTAAATAAATATTTCTCCATCCCTTTTGATCCTCACAGTTAAAAGACTTTCAATGCACTTAGCACAAAGGATAAAACTACCATTAACAAAATAATCTTGTTTGCACTGACCTTTTTTCTAATCAAGAAAAAGGTTGCCAAAGTGACCGATAATGGAATAATTCCTAACATTATTTGATCTAAAATTTGTTGTAAGTTAAAGGTCATGCTCCCCATTTTAAATTTCAAAATCGTTTTTAATGTCACCGTGCTATAAGTCATGGCGCCAACCATAATCATTCCTAAAATACCAGCTGCTTTGGTAATTATTTTGAGTAGGCCATTTTCATATGCTTTTTGAATAAAATCTCCACCTAATTCATAGCCATACTTTAAACCATAGTATCTAGCCAACAAGTTAGGAATGTTATAAATAAGCAGAAATAAAATTGGTCCTAAAATATTTCCAGCCTTTGCTAAACCGATGCCGATCCCTGCAGCAATTACTCTGATCGTCCCCCAAAATAGTGAGTCTCCAATCCCTGATAAAGGTCCCATTAAACTCGCCTTTACGGCATTGATTGAACTTGGATCAAAATCGGCCAGTTTCTTGTTCTGCTCCTCCATACTTGCGGCAATCCCCATTGGGAAAGGAGCAATCGCGGGCGTAATGTTAAAATATGCCATTCCTCTTTTTAAAGCAGAGACTCGTTGGGGCTTATCCTCTGGATTTGGGTATAGTTTCCTAATAAATGGCAAAATCATGTATAAGGCGCCAACCCCAGCACCATTGATGTAATTCCATGAACCTTGTAATAAAAATGACCGCCAAAAAACTTTTCGAAAAGTTTTCTTATCCATCGTTTTCTCATCAGATTTGGTAACTTGATTAGTCATTGAAAAAATCCTCCTCGAGTGAATCCTGATCATCGTTTTGCTCAGTTGCAGCTGCCTTTTTTGAAGTCGTCATGTTCTTAACATCCAGAATGTTCTTATCGATTGATGACAAAATGACAGCTAAAATTATGCCGATTAGAGCAACCGCAATAATTGGCAGCTTTAAATAGCAAGAAAGCAAAAAGCCCAAAAGCAAGTAAATCATGTTGCCCTTTTCATAAATCATGTTAAGTAAAAGTGCGATTCCTAACGCTGGCAACATTTGGCCTAATACTGTGAGACCATTCATAATTACTTGTGGGATCGAATGAACCAATGCAGAAATTGATCCCGATCCCAGATAAATTCCTAAAAAGCCGATCAAGGCGTAAACTAATGGGCCACCAACAATACTTAAATACTGTAATCTTTCAATTGCTTTTGGCTTATCCTCTTCCGCATATTTCTCAAAGAAGGTTAATAACAACCCCCGGACAAAAATAACTAATTGATTAATGAAAACTGCCAGTAAGCTAATTGGTACCGCCAGAGAAAGCGCCACTGCCACGCCTTGATGATTTAAAATTGCAAATGCAGTTCCAAAAATTGACCCGGTCATTGAATCCGAGGGCATCGCACCACCAATTCCACTAATCCCGAGAAAGATAACTTCTAAAGAAGCACCCATCATGATTCCCGTTCGTAAATCGCCTAAAGCTAAACCGACAAGCATTGACATAACTAGGGGTCTTCTGATCATTGGGTCGGACATTCCACAATCGGAAAAATTGCCAACAAACATAATGAGAGCTACCCATAAAGCTGGTACTAACATTCTCTTACCTCCTTTAAAGCAAACTTGATAATTGTATATCAGGATCGGATGGAACCGGCTGGACATTGATCTTGATGTTGGTTGCAAGCAATTCACGCAAAACTTTTTCGTCATCTTCAGTAATGAAGACGTTTTTGCTTAATTGCTTTTTACCTTGCATGTTTTCGCTTCCCACTCTCCCGTAATTACCCAGATTAATCATTGGAATGTCAGAAATATTTTGTGCAATTTTCAAGGCATCTTGCGGTTTATTAACCACAACCATGATCTTTAACTTGGCTGATTTAGGATTATTCATTAACTGAATTCCCTGGTCGACACTAACAAAAAATGGTTTAATTCCATCCGGCACAGACATTTTTAAGGCCATAACCTGAACTTTGTTATCCAAAATCTCGTCATTAGCCACAATGATCCTGTTCACGCCTAAGTAGTGACTCCATACCACCGCGACTTGTCCATGAATCAACCGGTCATCAACTCTTAATAAACTAATCAAAGAAATCATCCTCCTGTTCTTCTTCAACAATTTCTATCCTTTTAACCGTAGCTTTTCCTGCTTGAATCGCTTTTTTTAGACAATCGTCAATATCAGCGCTACTTAGTAACAAATTAAGTACTAGCATGGTGTTCATTCCTGAAACTAAATAAACATTATTTTTATTCAAGAATTCCATTAGCATTGTATTGACACTACCACCAGGAAAGTCTGACACAAATACAATTTCGTCTTTTGTATTTTCAGCTAGAAAATGCTCAATGCGCTCTTTCAGCACTCGTGGACTTTCACCTTCACGCATGCAAAATGCAAACAAATTTGACTGCGTGCCACTGATCATTTCTACTGAGTTTTTGATTCCCTCTGCTAAAGAACCATGACTTGCTAAGACAAACTTTCTCATTTTTTCACCTCCCACTTTCTAATTGAATAGTAGCAATTATCGTGCCAACGTCTTAAAAAGCTAACAGATCAATGATTTTTTGGCGCAAATAAAAAGAAGCACCGTTTTTTAAGCACTTCTTTAAGCAGATTTACCATGTTTGGTTGGCTTTAAACAATTCATAGATTAAAGACAACTCATATTCATTGATTTCAATATTATATTTCTCCTCAATATCATGAAAAATATTTTTGGCAACTATATAGAAGTCTTGTTCTTCTTTTGAAGTTTCTTTCTCATAATTATCACGTAACTTATCTTTATCCAACATTAGACGTTCCAGCATCAAGGCAATGTGCATATAAAGACTCAATTTAAATTTACCACTGAGGTCGAGATGATAATATTCTTCGAATTTAGTCACAACTGCCTGAATTTCAGGAATAACTATTTCTGGATTTAGAAACCGGAGCCGGCCCTTGATTCCGCCAATCGTAAAGAACCTTAATAATTCATTTACCAATTCGTTAATTGTTTCCTTGTCTTCTCCCATTTGCGTCAGTAATTGACGCAGCATAAGATCGCCATCGTGATCCATAATGTCATATAGATTAAGCACATCAGTTCCTGGATGACCTGGAATATTATTAGTGGTCAGAACAAAATTGGTATTCTGAAAATATGAATGGTCACGGTTCGCAAACGAATCTTTCAAGTCTCGATAGTCCATTGTGATGATTTCAACGTCACTTTTTAAGACTCTTTCCAAAATCTTTTTAACTTCTTCTGATAAGCCGACGCCCGACATGCATGACACAATAATATTGTCTTTCTGCGAGATCCCCTCATAGTATTGAACATTCATGGTGCCAGGATAATTTACTGCTTTTTCAGCAATTTTCTTAAAGGACTCATTTTGCTGAATTTGCAGACCAAGATCTAAAGCTACTGAAGTCGTCAAATTGTTTATTACTAATAAGTCATTACTTGATAAGGCCTTAACTTGCTGATACAGGTTACTTAATGATCCCATATCAAATAGCAAAATTGTTCCCTCTTCTTTTTTGCCTTGATAATTTATATATTGGCTGATCTGATGAGCAATTTCAGCGTTTGAAACATCGATCGCCATATCAAAAGCTTCAAAAATGTAGGTACCACATAACTCATTTACAATTGAGCAGATATCTGAAGCAACACTCCCGCCGTGACAGACCATTATCGCCAAAAGCTTTTGTTGCTCTGTCTTTTGACTGACCTCATTAAAAACAACATACAAAAGCACAATAATAACCCATTGACGGTTAACCTCAAGTTCAAGTGCCTGAGCTACTTGAGAACATAGGTAGATAGTTCGCGGGTATTTTTTTTCAACCAACGCAATTAGAGCACTGATATTAGTCTGATGGGAGCTTTCTTGAAACAAAGCTAACAGTTGTGCAGCTTGTTTAACCTTATTTTCCTTTAGGTCAGAAAGAAAGCCATATTTTTTACCGACTTTGTTTAAACTACGCTTTAGTTTAGCAAAAACAAATTTGGTCAAATCCTCGTCGAGCATTAAAACTGCAGCCTTTTGATGTAAATCACGCAAAAACTGATTAAAAACTAATGACTGATTCGAAAGTCCGCTGCCCTTTTTTTCAGCTTCATACAATGTGCTTACTAATGTGTTTAAAGAAGAAGCAAGCTCATTTTTCGCATTAAACGACAAGTCTGCTGTTGGAGTAGTTTTGATCAGCCAACTACCATTATTCGCTTTGCTTTTGCTGTCAGGGCTTATTTTTAGTACCCGTACAGAATTATTTTGGATAAAACTATCTGCGCACAATAACTTGATTCGATTTTCAAGTGACCCGACGTTGCCAATTAAATCTGAATTAAGCAAATCGGTGATTGTATCATACGAAACGCTAATATCTTGGTGAATTCTGATTGCTTCCTTCTTGAAAAAGTACTCAATTAAGCGGCACTGTTCAATCAATGGTCTTTCAGCCACAGGCGTTAAATTAACATGTAACGGTACCCTGCGCCGAAAAGTTTTCAGTAAATTGTCTGCAATATTTTCAGTAGTAGCAAAAATAAAGCGAACATCAACGTGCTTAAAGCGTTCATTTTCTCCTAGCGGATAAAAATTGCCCGAATCCATTAGGACAAACAATTTTTCTTGACTTTCGCGGGGTAAGCGATGAACTTCATCTAAAAATAAATAGCCACCGTCCGCTTGATCCACTAAGCCGTTCCGATTTTCATCGGCTCCAGTAAATGCCCCTTTTTTATAGCCAAATAGCGCTGAAGACAATAACTCAGGGTTGTCGGCGTAATCAGCGCAATTTAAGACAACAAAATTCGCACTCTTACTGATTGCACCAATCTGTTGAGCATATTTAAAAATTAACGAGGCTAAATAATTCTTCCCCGAACCTGAGGGCCCAGTAATAATTAATGGAAACCCATTAGGTGGATAGGAAACTGCCGACTTACATTTATCTATTACTGGTTTTAGGCTCCCCTCAGCACCAATCAGCTTGTCAAAAGCATCTTCGCTTTCGTTAATTAACCAGTAAATTGGCTTAGTGCCCTTTTTCTGTAGCAGTCCTTCCCGATACAGTTGTGACAAATAAAGGCTAACTGCTCCCCTAGATAAACCCATGTCTTCAGCGATATCTTGTGTGGTCGCTCGTTTTTTTTGCTTCAACAGTTCTTTGACGTGTTCGAAGACGCGATACTTTGCTTTCATAAACACACAACCTCCCAACGCTAAAAAGCGCTTACCTGTATTTAAACACACTTGCCACGTTGACCCAACACCAGTAGCTAAATTAAATTTTAATAATCCGCTGCTCAAAGAAAAAGTCTTGCTTTTTAGCAAGACTTTGTACACATATTTATTATCTCTTTTTCTTTGCTTCTAATCTAAATAGGTTTAAGTAACTAAGAAAAATTATGACACTAATCACCGTCATGACCAAAAAAGCCATTTGGCTGCCTTGAGCGGTTAAAACGGAATAGTTACCTGAGTGCTTTTGCCAGGCCGAAATAATTGTAGCCATTACGGTTGTTCCCATTGAGCCAGCATACTGCTGACCGGTTTGAAAAACAGCGGTGGCGTCTGTATGCAGATCAGCTGGCTGTAATTTCGATGCTTCAGCCATCGTGTTGTTAAAAGCCATTTGCCGGCCAATAATCATGATGCCATAAAAGATGCCAACCATTACCGTCGAAATTTTTAAGCCAAAAATAGTGAATAATAAACTGGCTGTAAAGCAAAAAATTGTTCCCGTCAAAAATGGTATTTTTGGTCCCTTTTGATCATAGATGTGGCCAAACCAAGGGTTCAAAATTCCGCTTAAAATACAGCCTGGTAAAAGAACAAGCCCGCCAACGAGTGAACTAGCATGGTTAACGATTTGAACATAATTAGGCAGCACAAAGCTCGTCCCGATGTTAATAAATTGCAATAAAAGATAGGAAATCAACGCATAAATAAATGGTTTATTTTTAAAAATTGCCAGATTAATCAACTTTTTAGTGCTTGCTTTTGACATTTTAATAAACAGGTAAAGTAAAATCGCCACAACAACCAGACTTAGCCAGAAGCCGGGATCGGTTAGACCGTTGCTGATCCGGTTGAAGCCAAGGTTAAAAATAATCATCGCTGCAGCAATCACAAAATATCTTGCCCAGTCAAAGCTGGGGTGCTCTTTTTCATGATATTGTTCAACGTTAAAAAAGCCCAAAATCAGCACCAAAAGAGCAATAACAGCGACAATATGAAAAATTAGTGGCCAGCCAAAGTAATATACAACTGTCCCACCGAATGTTGGTCCGAGTGAAGGCGCCAAAATGACGACTAAACCCGTTAAGCCCATGTAAAAGCCCCATTTTTCTTGTGGCATCAATTCAACAACCAGATTAAACATTAACGGAATTGATAAACCTGCCCCGACTGATGAAATTAGTCGACCAGCCAGTAAAACCCAGAAATTTTGGGCAAACCCAGCAACAAGTGATCCGCCAATAAATACTATGGCAGCAGTTAGAAATAGCTGCCGAGCCGAAAAACGGTCATTTAAATAAGAACTGGAAACCATAATCACCGCAATCATTAGCAAATAGCCCGTAGTTGTCCATTGCACTAAACCTAAACCGATATGAAATTGTTTCATTAACGTTGGAAAAGTAACATTCAAACTAGTTTCCGTCAAGATTGAGACAAAGGCCATTAAAGCGCAGCTGATAATCGCCAACACATGTTTAGGCGTTTCTTTTTTCTCTTTCATAACAAACTCCTTATCTTTAATATTAAAAAAGAGTAAAAAGTAATTAACTTTTACCCTTTTCATTATTGATTAAATATCAATAATTAACTTGTACAGGATGAACTATACTTAATTTTGTTTTTCCAATTTACCTAATTTCTCAATAAGATTGATAAAACAATGCTATTAAAGATAATGTTAGTAAATACGTTTAAATTATTTTGTTGCTTTTTAGCAATAAAATAATTGACACTTAACTTAAATAAATAGTCTTATTTTTTTTCAAAACGTGCAGTTAACTCATCGTGGAGTTGCTCATAGCCAGGCTTATTTAATAAACCAAACATATTGCGCTTGTATTCCTCAACTCCCGGTTGGTTAAATGGATTAATCCCGTTTAAGTAGCCAGAAACTGAAATAGCCAACTCAAAGAAGTAAATTAAGTAGCCTAAAGTATGTTCAGTTTGATCAGGAATGTTGACAGTCATTACTGGGACGCCACCATCAATGTGAGCAATTACTACCCCTTCATAAGCCCGGTCATTAACGTAGTTCAAACTCTTGCCAGCCAAGAAATTCAATTGGTCAAGGTTGCGGTCATCAGTCGGGATTGCAACATCATTGGAAGGATTTTCAACTCTAATAACCGTTTCAAACAAGTTACGCAAGCCTTCTTGGATGTATTGTCCAAGTGAGTGCAAATCGGTGGTAAAGTTTGCACTTGCAGGCCAAATCCCCTTATTGTCCTTACCTTCTGATTCACCCATCAATTGCTTGCACCATTCACTAAACATTCTTAGTGTTGGTTCATAGTTTTCAACGATTTCGGTGGTGTAACCTTTACGGTATAAAATATTACGCAAAGCAGCGTATTGATATGGCGTTGCCTTGCTTAAATCAGTGTCTTGATATTCAGCCCGAGCATCTGCTGCACCCTTCATTAGTTGATCAATGTCAGCTCCTGAAACAGCAATTGGCAAAAGACCAACAGCAGAAAGAACACTGAAACGACCACCAATATCATCCGGAACAACGAATTCATCGTAACCTTCAGCATCAGCTTCAGTCTTCAAGGCACCCTTAGCCTTATCTGTTGTAGCATAAATGCGTTTTTGTGCTTCATCTTTGCCGTATTTCTTAATTAACTTGTCTTTAAAGATCCGGAAAGCAACTGCTGGTTCGGTCGTTGTACCTGACTTCGAAATAACATTAATGCTAAAGTCTTTGTCACCCAGCCATTCAATCAAATCATGAAGATATGAACCAGAAAGTGAGTTGCCGCAGAAAACAATAGTTGGGTATTTATCCTTACCCTTGCCGTAAAATGCGCTATTTAAAAACTCAATTGCAGCTTGAGCACCTAAGTAAGAACCACCAATTCCGATACAAATCAGCACTTCTGAATCACTCTGAATCTTCTTAGCTGCTGCTTTAATCCGAGCAAATTCTTCTTTATCATAATCAACTGGTAAATCAACCCAACCAAGGAAATCGCTACCCGCACCGGTACCGTCTTTAATTTCCTTAGCCGCAGCATCAACCATAGCCTGCATTTCGCCTAATTCATTTTCATGAACAAACGGTGTTAATTTAGTGCTATCGAATTTAATCAAATTCATATAATACGCTCCCCTTATTGAATTAATATCTATTTCACAAGAACATTTTAGCAATCTTATTTTATAAATACCAGTGCTTTTTTACAGTTTTAAAACTTTCGCCGGAGCCTTTGAAACAGCCAATAAAGTAGATACCCCAGTGCTGCTCCGCAGCTATTAAAGAAGACATCATCAATATCGCTGATTCCCGTCGCAAGCAAAAATTGCAAGGCTTCAATGATGACAGAAAAAATGACGCCGCTAACGACTACTTTGCCAAAGGTCTGCTTTTTTGAAAAAACAAAGGGGGCCAAGAAGCCGAACGGCAAAAAGCAAAGAATATTACCAAACGAATTATAAAGAAAATCGATGCGACTTTGTGCATAAAACATTTTCCAAGTTTCTTTCATGAAAACAAGGTTTATTTCACTTAATGGTCGATGAAAATCAAAAGACAGCTGCCACGGAAAGTAGCTGCCACGAAAAGTGGTCAGCATTAAGACCAAGATTAAATAGAAGGCAAATAGCCAAACGGTTGCTTCTGATTTAATTGATCGTCTTCTTCTAATCATTAATAACCAAAGCAAGCGCAGTACCATGAACACCAAAAAATAAAAAATGGTTTTATCAAGCGCCAACATAATTAACTTAATCAAAGCAAAATGGTTTATTTGAGTCGCATATGTCCGCGCAATTAAATTGTACAGCGGTCCTAAAAATATCATTCTTATCCAGATCCTAAAAATTTGTATTCACTTAAATTATACTCAATCTTGTCCATTTAATTCTTAAAAAAAAACTAACAACGCAGAAAAGATTGTCTAAAGCAGCGGAAAAATTTAAAATATCAAATAAGGAGAGTCAATTTTGATAAAAAAGAAGTTAATTAATTTTATTCAAACCCGTACAGGCTTTTTTTGCCTTTTAGTGCTGTTATTCACGCTAAAATACATTTTTGCTGCATACCATGACTTTAACCTCGGGCTTGCTGATCCATATCAACATCTTATTATGTGGATCAGTCCGATTGGCAGTGCAATTTTGCTTTTCAGCATCGGCTTTTATTTTTCGAAGCCAATTGTTTCCTACTGCGTCATGTTGTTAATGGACTTTGCCAATACTGGCCTGCTGTTCGCCAATATTTTAAATTATCGCCAATTTTCTGATTTTATTACCGTCAAAACGATCGTTAATGCTGGCAAAGTTTCGCCCGGTTTAGGCAAAAGCGCAGTCGCATTGCTGCAGTTTAGCGACCTAGTTCTTTGGCTTGACTTAATTGTGGTCATTATTTTGCTGCTCATGAAGAAAATCAAAGTCGATCAAAAGTCCTATGGCCTGCTGACGCCCTTCACCTTAACTTCTCTGGGCGCCCTGGTTTTATCCTTAAATATTTTTTTAGCAGAGTCTTCGCGGCCGCGTTTATTGGGAACGACGTTTGACCGCTCCTACATCGTCAAATATTTAGGGATTGATACTTTTACCGTTTATGATGGTATTAAAAATGAACAGACGGAGCAAGTCAATCGCAATGCCAACACCGCCGACCTTAATCAGATTTTGACTTATACCCAAAAAAGCAAGTTGCCAGTTAATCCTGAATACTACGGTGCTGCCAAGGGTAAAAACGTTATTGTCATTCACCTCGAAAGCTTCCAGCAATTTTTAATTGATTTAAAAATAAACGGCAAGGAAGTGACGCCTTATCTAAACTCGCTTTATCATAACCGGCATACGCTCAGTTTTGCGAATTTCTACCATCAAGTCGGAATTGGCAGAACCAGTGACGCCGAGAACATGCTGGAAACCAGCACTTATGGCATTTCTGACGGCTCTCTTTTTACAGCAATGGGCAGTACCAATACTTTCCAGGCTGCGCCGCAAATTCTGCGTGAACGGGGCAAGTATACTTCGGCTGTTTTTCACGGGAATGTGGGTTCATTTTGGAACCGTGACGATGTCTACAAAAACATGGGCTATAATTACTTCTTCGACCAAAATTATTTCAGCTCCGATCGGAGTGATCGCATCGGTTATGGGATTAAAGACAAAGTGATGTTTGCCGAAAGCATCAAGTACTTGGAAAGAATGCAGCAGCCTTTTTATACCAAGTTTATTACCGTAACGAACCATACTCCTTTTGACATGGATGAAGAAGATCTTGATCATAATTTTAAAACGGCCGACACAACCGACAAGTCAATTAACAACTACTTTGAAACTGCCCACTACCTTGATCAAGCAATTCGCGAATTTTTCGCTTACCTGAAAAAATCGGATTTGATTAAAAACACTATGGTAGTGATCTACGGCGACCACTACGGTTTAAGCAATTCCGAAAACGAAACGCTTGCCCCAATCGTTGGAGAAAGCTCTGATACTTGGAACAGTTTCAACAATGTCCAGATGCAGCGTGTGCCATTTATGATCTATTCCCCCAACTTAAAGGGAAAAATCAAGCACGAAGTAGCCGGAGAAATTGATGTATTGCCGACTTTGCTTCATCTTTTAGGTATTTCGAATCGGAATTACCTTCAATTTGGTAGTGACTTGTTATCACCAAAATACAAACCATGGATTGTTTTCAGAAACGGAACAATCGTTAGCCAAAAGTACGTCATTATCGGCGGCAAAGGTAAAAAAGGCGTTGTTTATGACCGTAAATCAGGTAAGCAGATTATCAACTTTACTAAGCAAGAAGAAATCGAAATAGCCGACCTGGCCCAAAAAGCGAAGAAGTCCTTGCGATATTCCGATCTTTTAAATAATCATAATTTGCTGCGATTCTATACCCCGAAAGGCTTCAAGCCGGTTGATCCAAGCAAGTTCGACTACCTGAGCAATTACCAGCAAATGGAAAAGCTAAGAGAGCATTTAAATAAGCGCTCCACTGCCCTTATTTCGCAGCGTGGCAAGTCAACCACTAATTTATATCGAACCGATGCGCCCGAATTAAACGGTCGCCTTGACGAAATTACCACCATTCCCGATTCTGTTTCCGATAATCATTTGGTTGAAAAGCAAAACAAATCTGATAAAAAAACTAAAAAGGCTTATAATTGACCTTAATATATTTCATTATCTTGTTTTGAACGGAGGATTTTAAAATGAAATACATTATTTTGTTGTTTATTATTTTCCTTTTAATCCTGTCCTGCTGCCGGGTTGTGCCACAAAATAATGAAGGCTTGATTGAAACCTTAGGCAAGTATTCAAAAACAGTCAAAGCTGGATTAGTTTTGATAATCCCCTTTATTCAACGGATGCGCCGCGTTTCGCTGGCAATGTTCCCAGCTGAAATTTCCAAATATTCAATTATTACGAAAGACAATGCCGAAATCACCACCAGTTTAACTTTGAACTATCTGGTAACTGACTCCTACAAGTATTTTTACAACAACACTGATTCCGTAAAATCGATGGTGGAGTTGATCAGAGGGCACTTGCGTGATATTATCGGTCGCATGGATCTAAACGATGCTCTTGGCTCGACCAGCAAAATCAATACCCAGTTAGCTGACGCAATCGGCGATTTGACCGACTTATATGGTATTCGCGTTGTGCGGGTCAATATTGACGAGCTGCTTCCTAGTGCCGAAATCCAAAAGGCCATGGATAAACAGCTAACAGCCGATCGTGAAAAGATCGCCGCCATTGAAAAAGCTGAAGGGGAAGCCAAAAATATTGAATTAACGACTAAAGCCAAGAATGATGCCCTCATCGCCACCGCTAAAGCAAAAGCAGAAGCAGTCAAAACTGAGGCCGATGCTGAGGCTTACCGTATTCAGCAAATCCAGAATTCCCTAGCTACAGCGAGTGAAGGCTACTTCAAAAATCAGAGCTTGGAAAGCTTTAATAAATTAGCTGAAGGTCCAAATAATTTAATCGTCGTTAACAAAGACGATTTGACCAATTTAGGCGAGTTGCCTGCTGCCGCCAAGGTTTGGCAAAAAGCCACGACAGACAAATAGGTAGTTTTTTAGCCCAATCAAAAAGCACTTCAAATGAAGTGCTTTTTTTAATTTTCAATATATTCTTCAAACCCCTGGTCGAAAAAGGTAATGATAAAGGTCGCACCTTCTAGCGGTGATGATTCAACTTTAATCTTACCACCATGCTGCTTAATTAAAGAAGAAACAATCGATAAACCAAGGCCAGACTCACCTGTGCCCTGATGTGCTCGAGAAGGATCGGCCTTAAAGAACCGCTCAAAAATGAACTTCATTTGTTCTTTATTCATGCCCATTCCGCTATCTTTTACGCTGATCCGTGTTCCGTGGGTGACTCTACACCCAAAAATAATGATTTGCCCGTCTTTCGTAAACTGAATCGCGTTTTGAATCAAGTTGAAAACAATCTGGGTAAAACGATCTTGATCAGCATACACTTGCAAGTCATCTGGCATGATCACTTTGATGTAATCATTCACTTTTTCAGCATTGCCTGACAGTTGGGTGCAAACATTGTTAATGACTTCCTTGGCATTAAAGGTTGTTTTGGTCAAAAGAATTTGGTTATTCCTGATTTTTTCAAAATCAAGATTTTCATTAACTAGCCGAATTAAGCGCTTAGTCTCCCGACGCATTAACTCAATTGACTTGGGTTTGGAATCTTCCGGAATGGCGTTATATTGCAGCCCTTCTAAAATGCCATTGATGGTGGTCAAAGGTGTCCGCATTTCATGTGCAGCGTCAGTCAAAAACTGATCACGCCTTTTTTCTTGGCTTTTAACCTCTTCATTTGACTGTTTCAGCGTGCGAACCATTTGGTTGAAATTAGCCGCCAACTGATCAATCTCGTCATGACCCTTATAATTAATTTGAATATCAAAATCCCCTGCTGCTACTTTTCTTGTAGCATGAGAAAGAAGCTTGATTTTATTGGTCGTGTAATAAGACAAGGCTAAACTAAGGGCACCGCCAACAATTAACGTAACCAAAAAGGCGTTAACTAAATTTTGTTTAGCCATTCGAATTGGTTTTTCAACACTTTCGACCTTGGCGCCGAGCCAAATGGCACCAATCATTTTCGTGCCATTCTTCCACGGCACTAACACACCCGTGCATGAGTCTTTAGTATGGCCAAGGTAAGTATGTGAATCGTTATTATTTTTGATTCTGATTTCTTGACCCTGTTTTAAGATGCCCAATACATCTGAAGCTAAATGTAAATTTTTATCTGTTTTAGGATAGATTTGCTTTCCTTTTGGACCATAAATTCGAAAAAGCAGGTCATCACTGTGTAAGACAAATTTTATCTGATGTAAAAATTCGGAATTAAGAATTATTGTCCCATGTTTTTCATCAGTAATGGCAAGCGAGCCTAAAGCCGAAGCATAATCTTCCATTCTTTGGTAATTCTGCGAATACGACTGATTAGTAATATACGCAATCTCGGAATAACCAATAATGGCCACGCTAGTCAAAATAATCAGCAAAAAGCTGATCATGTGCTGATAAATTAGTTTCATTTTTAAATTTTAAACCTGAGAATCATCAAATTTATAGCCAACGCCCCAAACGGTCTGGATAACATTAGCCCCGACTTTTTCTAACTTTTGCCGTAATTTTTTAATATGAGCATCAACGGTTCTTTCCTCACCAAAGTAGTCGTAACCCCAGACCGATTCGAGTAGTTGGCTACGTGAAAATACCTGCTTAGACTTTTGCGCCATCGTAAACAGCAAGTCAAATTCCTTTGGGGTAATATTATTAACCTTTTGACCGTCAAATAAAACTTCTCTTCTTTTCTTCGAAATTTTCATATGATAGGTTTCAACATCAAAAGTCTGCTCCTCCTGCTCGGCCTTTGCTTTACTATGATTGTCTTCAATCATAATTCGTCTTTGCAGGGCCTTAATTCTGGCAATCAGCGCTAACGGACTAAAGGGCTTGGAAACATAATCGTCTGCTCCCGCATCTAGCCCCAAAATCTGTTCTGCCTCGCTGCTTCTTGCAGTTAGCATAATAATCGGAATTGTTGGAGAAATAGCACAGACTTCCTTTGCAACTTGAATACCATCTTTTTTTGGCAAATTCAAATCCAAGGTTATCAGGTCGTAAGCATCAGGATGTTGGGCAAATTTTTTCACTGCCTGCTCCCCGTCCGCCGCATAGTCCATGGTCCATCCTTCTTTTTCGATAAACATCGACATCATTTCAGCAACAGACTTATCGTCTTCAACCATTAAAATATTCAAATGCTCTTTTGGTTTCATTTTCGATCCCTAAATCCTTTGGTTTTTACTCGTTTTACCTTGTCAGGATCCGTGTAATCACGCGGTAATTCATGACGTATTAGTAAAAACTTTTTCAAACTTTTTTCTGTTGCCATAATTGCAAACACCAGAAATAGGTAAAAAGTGAGTAGCCACAGCAAAAAATAGCGGTCCCAATTCAATAAATGAATTCCAATTCCAATCAATAACTGAATTCCACCAAATAAAATAAAATATAAGCTAGCCTTTTTCTGTGCAAACTTGAAACTGGCCTTGTTAACTTGAGCTAAGTATGAAAAATAGCCATATAAAGGATTGGGCTTTTTAGCTGGATTAATTAACCAAATAATTCCAACCACCAATACAATTGATCCACAAGCAATATAAATCATACTATCTCCCTTTTGCTAAAAATTTACTCATCATTTCCAGGTGCGGAAATAACGATTTTCATTTTACCAGTAAAAGTAAAATCTTTAAGTTGATTAGGAATAATTAAATTGGTTCCTTTACTAATCTCATATGTTTGAGAATCAGCGGTCAATGTCCCCGCTCCATCTATTATGGTTACTAATAAATATGGATGCGAGTTAAGTGTGGCTGCCCACTTACCATTCAAATCGATTTGCCATAAATAAAAATGAGGTGATACAGGCGGTGCAACTAAGGTTTTGATTACAGCATCCTGCTCAGTGGTCGTTTTAACGTCAAGCTCAGGATCAACATGCGGAACTGTCGTTACATCAATTGATTTTTGCGTATGCAGTTCGCGCTTTTGGCCAGTTTGATCATCTACACGGTCATAATCATATAAGCGATAAGTGACATCACTAGATTGTTGCGTTTCAATTACCATGATTCCTTTTGTTAAAGCATGGATGGTTCCTGCAGGAACATAAAAGAAGTCGCCTGCCTTTACCGGAACTTTTCGCAATAAGTTGTCCCATTCACCTTTTTTGATCATTTGCGCTAATTCGGCACGAGTTTTAGCTTTGTGACCGTATATTAAATACGAGCCGGGATCAGCTTGTAAAACGTACCAGCTTTCTGTTTTGCCACGGTCATGCTCAACCTTGTGGGCATAATCATCATCAGGATGTACCTGAACCGAAAGATTATCGTTTGCATCAAGAAATTTTACTAGTAATGGAAATTCCTCGCCTTTTGGTTGCCCAAATAATTCAGGATGTTCATGATAAACTGTCCGCAAACTTTGCCCCTTCAGCTGACCGGATGCAACCGTTGAAGCATCATTTTTGTAACCAGATATGACCCAAGCTTCACCAATTTGTCCATCTGGAATATCATAATTAAAAATTGTTTTTAATTTACGACCACCCCAGATTTTTGGTCTAAAGTATGGCGTCAAAAAGATTGGTTCCATCTATATCACCTCATATATAAGTTTAAACTTTTACTCTTTAAATTTAAAACATTTTTTCAAATACGAAAAAGCAACTCTAACTAAAGAAAACTGCTTCTATTCAAAAACTACTTTTTTATATTCTAAATGATTATTACTAAAAAACCCATTAGAATTTTGCCGTCAGTTCTTGAAAAAATCAATTTGCTTTATATCGCACTTCTTTACTTTATCTATTATGCCGTGCGATCAATAAAAAAAGCCCCACAATCCTATGATTGCAGGGCTTTATTAGTATTAAAGTGGAGATGAG
>CALYQE010000029.1 GCA_945281075.1 uncultured Lactobacillus sp.
AATTATGGTTTACTTTACGCTTTACACCGTCAATATTATTAGCTTTGAGATACTGCTTTTTATTTTTCACTTTATAGTAAGGAGCATGCGGCTGGGTTCCAATAATTATCGGCTGATCATCAAGAATAACGTTGGAATAAGCATGGTATTTCCCTTTAACTTTTTTGCCTTCCTTAGAATAGGCCTGAGCATCATGCATAATTGTCTTGGAAATAGAATGACTTGCAGCATGAACCGAATTTAGTTGGCTACTTATACCAACAGAAATGACGCATAGTGCTGCAACTATCAAATATTTAACTTTTTGCTTCATAATTAGTTGCCTCTTTCTATTTAACTTCATAGTATAGTTTTATTATATGCAGTTTCGGGAAATGATTGGAAGAAAACCACAAAACTAAAAGCATTTTTTCTAAAACTACTGATCCTGCTCAAGTTATTTTTCCAAAAGGCTGACGTCGCGCACGCTAATTCTAAAAACTGGTTTTACATCATAATTGACAACGCAGTATTTATGATCAATTATTCCGTCATATTCAAGTATATTGCCAGTGCTTTGATTCTCACTAGTTATCTTAAAATGCCGATCCTTGCATTTTTTCAATACATCATATGTTTGCTGATCATACGAGTAATAACTAAGACTGCGTTCACTTTTAAAAGCATTATAGGCCATTGTTTCTAAAGAAAAATGATATAACTTTATCCCCATATTCAGGATAAAACAAACTACGAGAGCAGCTATGATAAATTCTCCAATCTGTTTAGCAAAAGCGATGATAATTTTTTTGAACTTCATCCTTTATTCCGTCCTAACCTAATTGCGTCAATTTTAATCATAATATCGCTCCAATAACTTAATCGTATTCACTTTTTTGCTCGCGTTGAAACAGACCTTGATAATCAAAGCTGTTTGATGTTGATAATTTAAGTGTTGACCAAGCGCTTGGTAAATTGCGGTAAAAAATGTCTCTAAACAACAAAAGGCCAAAATTTTTTTGGCTTTTTGCTTTTCTAAATACTGCCCAGCAAAAGTGTCGGAAGGTTGGCAAATCTTTTATCCTTAAGCCATTGCTTTAACTGCTGAAGTGATTCAAAAGCTAGCTCTTTATTTTTGCCTTGTAATTTACTAGCGAGCTGATTGGCCTTGTCGAATTGAATTGAAGCTGTTTGGCTGTCTTCAGCTCTGATTGCTTTTAGCTCTGCATTTATTAACGGCTGCAGCGCCGCTTTTTGCGCATTCACATTATTAACGCCCGTTAAAAAATTTGTCCAAAAATGATACTCACCATTTTTAGAGACTAGGTGGATTGCAGAACCATTGTTTACAGACTTTACCTTGTTGATCATGAACAACATGTCTTGATTTTTGATTTTTTGGGCATCTTCAAGGCTGTATGAAATACGGTCTTCAGAATCATCACGGTATAAATATGTTTCATTCAGTTTAAAGACATAGCCTGCCTTGGCTAACTTCTTTGACCATAACTTATCAATTGCATTATCGTCATCTTCTAAAATGGGCTCACTTGCAGCTGCATTTGCTTTAGCATTCACTTTTCCCAAACTAGCCAATGTACCGCATCCCAGAATTAAGACAGCGACTAAAACCTTGCTTGTTCTCTTCACCGTTAGGCCCCCTTTGCACCCAAAAATCGTTATTTACTTTTATAATATTATTTTAATGCTTGTTATTAAAAATTGACATTATTAATTTAGTAGCGTACTAAAAAAGAACTAATTACCAGCTTAAAATGATCCAGCTTTTCAGCATTAGCAAAATCATTTCAAGTAAGAAAATTAGTCCTTTGGTCGTTTTTATGCCTGATAGCGCGACTTGCCATTCAAGTAAGTTTCACTTAAAGTCATGTCAGGATTCAAGACAATAAAGTCAGCCGGCTTATCCGGAGCTATTGAACCACATTGATCCAAGATATTGGCACTTTTGGCTGGCACATATGACGCCATCATAATTGCTTCTTCTGGCGTTGCCGCGTTCCAATCAACCACATTCTTAACCGCAGTATTCAGTTGTAAGATACTACCGGCCAAATTGTCGCCGTCCTTGAGACGTGCCATGCCGTCTTTTACGTAAACTGGCAGTTCACCAAGCATGTAGTCACCGTCTGGCATCATTCCAGCTTCCATGCAGTCAGTAATTAGGCAAACATGTTCTGGTCCCTTGGCTTTGATCAAAACCCGCACCATTTCTTTTTTAACATGGTGACCGTCACAGATTAATTCATCAGTAACATGATCCAAGTCCATTGCTGCATTTGAAATTGATGAGTCGTGATGCGCTGGATCCGGCATCCCATTGAAAGTATGGGTAAACATGGTTGCACCAGCTTCAACACCGGCTTTAGCTTGGGCATAGGTAGCACTTGAGTGACCTAGTGATACTACAACGCCCTCCTGCACGACAGCACGAATAAATTCCTTAGCGCCTTTTCTTTCGGGTGCAAGTGAAATCTTATTCAGCAAGCCTTTGGATTGATCACGCCAAGCATTAAACTGCTTAACATCCGGGTCAAGCAGGTACTTGGGGTTTTCCGCACCGGCATGTTCAGCAGTAAAGTAAGGACCTTCAAAGTGTAAGCCCTGAACTTTAGCTCCGGTTTCTTCACCTTTATGTTCCCCGAACATTTGACAAATTCTCGTTAATGTATTTTCATCAGCTGTATAAGTAGTTGGCAGCCAGCTGGTGACGCCAGATTGCAAAAAGCCTTCGGACAAGTGATTAATTCCATCCCAATCACTTACCATCACGTCTTCTTTCAGTGAGCCGTGAACATGAGTATCAACTAGACCTGGTGCAATCCACTTGCCAGAATAATCAATGATTTTACCAGCCGGCTTTTCGCTCTCCGGATAGTAAAAGCCGAACTTGCCATCGTCTTGAACTTCGAGATAGCCGCCAGTTTCCGTTACATTTTCAAGAAAAAATTTATCAGCATGAATAAAATAGGTCATAATTTTTGCCTTTCACTTAAAAACTTGAGCTTTGTCGTTACAGGTTAATTTTAGCCTAATAAATTGGTCTTGACCAGTTGAATTACAAATACTGCGGAAAGTTTGTGTTTTTTAGTTATAATAGGTGTAGGTAGACTATATAGGAAGCAACAATCATGATACAAGAAACTCAATCAAGCAGACACCAATTAGGAGCATTAACTGGAGCAAGCCGCCGCGATGATTATTATGAATTGCATTTTGCAACTGGCGAAATCGCACGCTTTTATATTCTAGCAGACGGTATTTTTCGGCTTTTTCTTGATCCTGAACAAGAGTTCAATGAAAGCCGTACTTCATTTATTCAGTTAAATCAGTTTGACCAGCAAGCGTTTGACGATTCACGGGTTCGCGCGACCAGTGATTCTTTAATTATTCATGCTGGCAATTACCAAATTATTTTTGGGCAAAAACCAGCCGTGATGAGCATTTTCGACGAGAACTTGCATAAGACGCGAATGTCCCAAGCAGCGCCACTTGAATTGTCCGCTGAACAAACTACTGAATTTTTAGCCCAAAATAAAAATGAATTTTACTTTGGTGGCGGTCTGCAGAACGGTTTCTTTAGTCACAAGGGTCGCAAAATCAACATTGAGTGTGATCATATCACTGGTAAGGGCGGCGTTGTCAGCCAAGTACCATTCTTCTGGTCAAATGCCGGCTACGGTGAATTGCGCAATACTGCTCAGCCAGGCACTTATGACTTTGGCGAACAAGACAGCCGCCTATGTACGCTCTGGCACCAAGATTCCGTCTTTGATAGCTTTTATCTTTTAGGCACGACCCCGCAAGCAATTATTGCTAAGTTGTACGCTTTGACCGGTCAACCGCTATTGCTGCCCGAATATGCTCTGGGGTTAGGACACATTGGTAATTTTTGCACTACGCTCTGGCAGCCTAGTGAAGCCGCCACCCGTAATGCAACAAAGATCAATAACAACTTTTACACCAGAACAAGCGATGAAACAGCCGCCTCCGGTAAGGCTTCGCTCAACGGCGAGGAAAATTATCAATTTTCTGCAAGGGCAATGATCGACCGTTATCAAGCACAGAAGTTTCCGCTCAGCTGGTTCATCCCTAACTATCTGGTTAATAAGGCTAACGATCAAGCTTTGAGCTTTTTTAATGATTATGCCTTAAGTCAAGACGTTCAACCCGGTTGGTGGCATCAAGAAGAAGCTGCTTTACCGGCTAAAACTGCTTTCACAATGGTTAACGATGACCGCCTGACGCAAGCCGATGCAGCTGCACTAACAGCAGAACCAGAGATGCAGCGTCCACTTGTTTTAAGCACCAATGGCACAATTGGCACGCAAAAGACAGCTGCACTTGTTTACGGCGATGTTGGCGGCAATTGGGAAAGCATCGCTACACAGGTGGCCGGATTAATCGGGTCCAATTTATCAGGTCAGCCCCTTGTCGGCACACCGGTAGACGGCATTTTCGGTGGTGGCAATGCCCAAATTAGCGTGCGCGACTTTGAATGGAAAGCTTTTACGCCGCTTTTGTTCAGCCTTGATGATCAAGGCGATTTCAGCAAGACGCCCTTTGCTTATAATCGGAAAATTACGGAAATCAACCGGGCTTATTTAAAACTTCATCATCGACTTCAAAACTACTTTTACACATCAAATGTACAGGCACTTGCAGGTGACCCAATCATTCGGCCTTTATTGATTAACTTCCCAGAAGAGCAGGCAAATTATACCGAGCAGTTCGGCAGCGAATTTATGCTGGGCGATAACTTGTTGATTGCACCTATTACTAATGGCCGTGAAGATGAACACGGCAACTCGCGCAAGGACAACTTATATTTACCTGGCAAGCATACCATGTGGATTGATCTTTTCACGGGACAAAAATATGCCGGCGGTCGTGTTTATAACCGGCTTTCCTATCCTACTTGGCACTTACCTGTTTTTGTTCGCGGCGGTAGCATTTTCGATTTTGGCAAACGCGATTACGTCATTTATCCCCAGGACCGCAGCCAAGCAAAAATTTATAGTGACAACGGATTAAAGTTTTCTGACCAGTCCCATTATCAAACGGCTATCACCAGCTCACTTGAGGAAGAAAAGCTGGTCGTGACGATTAACCCGGCTGAGGGCAAAATCGACGAAAAGTTGGCCAAACAACCCACAAGTTTAACCTTAATGTGTGATGCATACCCTAACCAGATAATTGTTAAAGTCAATGATCAGGCTATTCCAATGCAGGTATACGGCTCACTTGAATCGTTCAATCATGCTAGCGAAGGGATTTTTTATCAGACTGCTTGCACGCTTCCTGAATTTACGCCATATACCGAGGCAACGCAAAATGCACTCAAAATTAAGCTGGCCAGTCGGGAGATTGCCAACACGAAAATTGAAGTAATTGTGCGCAACTTTTCATACAGCAGCAAAGTAATGGCTTACAGCATCACCAGTGGCATTTTACGTTCGCCAAAATTGCCAGCGGTTGATTCAAGCAAAATTACGGCTCATTCGTTTGAACTCGCATGGCCACAAAAGCGGGCAGTTCAAATTGAAGTTAACCATCTTCTTTATGAAGGCATTAGCGGCGATAGCTTTACTTTCCATGAGTTAACGCCCAACACACGCTATATTCTTCGGATGCGTTATGTCGCTGGCAACAAAGTATCAGAATGGTCCGAAGACTTTGGCGTGATTACTAAGCATGCCGCCGAAGACTTTGCTATTAAGGACATTCAGGTGACGAGCAATTTCGCCAGTCAAGCGCATCATCCGCTGGCATATCTAACCGATCTCAAGCTGGCAAGTGAATGGCGAACTGATCAAGCCGCCACTTCGGACCAGCCACTTGAATTGACTTTCACTTTTACTGATGTCGAAAAATTAAGTCGTATGACCTTTGTGCCACGCAATATTGACCATCGCGGCGATCCTATTGAAGTTAGCGTAGCCGTTTCGATGGACGGCGAAAATTTCCAGGCTTATACACAGCACTTAAAATGGAAAGCCGACAGCAAGAACAAAGTGGTCGGACTGCGTGACGTACGTGCAAAAGCAGTGCGACTGACCGTTTACCAGTCATCCGGTCCGCTTATTGCCGCTCGTGAAATTATTTTTTACCGCGCCAAACGGTAAGTTGCCCACATTTAATAACTAAAAAGACACGCAGCTAATTGCGTGTCTTTTATTTTGGTCGCTTACTGTAAACCAAAACTAAAGTTAGTTCGTGATAATTCACTCTTTAAAAACTAGGCAGAATCTTTGATCTTTAGATTGCTACTTAATATAAATGATCAGCATTAAGCATAAGCAAAACGCGCCTAAACAAGTTAAAGCGATGCTTTTAAGCAACTTGTTTTTGCCTTTAAAACAAACATTTTCGCCACTAGTTCTCACTAGTCCTAGCATGGCCAACACAGCGCAAAAGAGATTGCCAACCACTGCCTGGCTGATTACTTGGCAAAGCATTAAAAAACGATATGTGCCTAAATCAGTCAGAATTTTATCTTTTTGCAGCCAGAGATAGTATCCTAGCAAAAAATCAGTGATGGTCACAATAATATCGACAGTTACCAGTGGAGTAGTCGCCATCATTGTTTTTAAACCTTGCTTTGTCAGCTGTTTTTCAAACAAAATGAACGCACCGAAGAATAGTGGAATAACGATTAGGGCTCCAATATAAGTGAACAAAATACGGGTGGCAGTCAAATGCGCTTCATCCAAAAATTTTATTACAAAGCTTTTTGCCTTACTGATCATTTTGTTTCCCTTTTCCTTCCTGCCAAATGCCAAACTTATTCACTAAAAAATCAACTAACGAATATGCCATGATAAAAGAAACATTGCCACTAGCAGTGAATTTTACCGTTGGATAGTAAAAATTATAATCAGATAAAGATGCTAATTTATTTTGTTTCAAATCAGTAAATGACACATAGCGAAACTTGTTATTAAATAATTCAAACTTGCTTAATTCATCGTTAATTTCTTTGTTGTCGCCAGTATAAGAAATGATAAAAAGCAGGTCACCTTTTTTGGCAATTTTGCCCACCATTTCCAATTCACTAATGGCGGCCGGTAAAACAATCGAAGAAATCCCAAAGAGCAGCAGCTCATGTGACAGATAATTAGAAAGCATTTGCTGAATCCATCCAGTTGAATAGATATAAACATTATTTGCTTGGCTCAATTTAGTAAAAAAGCCGTCTAAATCAAGCGATTTGACATATTTTTGCAAATTCTCGGTTTCTTTTGCCAAATCCGCAGCAAAATTGTTCGCATAAATCTTTTCTTGATTTTTCTGCTTGTCTTCAAGATAAACTTCATTTAAATAAAACTTTAGTTCAGTATATCCGGTTAAGCCCAAGTGCTTACACAAACGAAAAATTGCTGATTTAGAAACATACAACTTAGCTGATAACTGTTGCAGACTTAAAGTGCGACATGATTCGGCATTATTTAAAACAAATTGAATGATTCTAATTTCAGAATCATTCAATTTACTACTATTGTGGTAGACTAAATACTTTAATTTTGACATTGATACGCTCCATATAAAATAATTACTTTAATATAGTAAGCTTATTCTTATTTATAAAGCGCTCATTTAAATTGTAAGAGTCAGCTTTGCTTATAGTCTTCTTTTCGCAATTCCTGCATTGCTTCAAGAACCTGTGCAACGTCAAGTCCAACAATTACTTGGATGGCTTTGCCATGATGTACAACACTGATTGCCTTAGCGGCTTTAAATTGTTCATCTGTTCCCATCTTTTCAGGGTCTTTAACCGATACACGTAGACGAGTTGCACACGAACTTAGTTCGGTAATATTCTCACTTCCGCCAAGCAGGTCAAGAAAGGCTGTTGCTCTTTCGATGTATGGATTATCATTAACAGTTTGTTGATCCTTTAGGGCTTTTTTAGCACGATATTCCTGTTTATTTAATAAATGCACTTCTTCACTGTCATCTTCTCGACCTGGAGTTGCATAATCAAATTTTTCAATCATAAACTTGAAAATAAAGAAGGTAATTGCTGCAAAAATAATTCCTACCGCAAACTGAACCATGTACGTTTGCCAGTGATTAGCCCATAATGGGATCCAATTTTCTGCGGCAATGTCAATCGCTCCACCTGTGATATTGCCAACAACGCCAAAGCTGAACATAATTGTGTTCATTGTCGCCGAAAGCAGCGAGTAGATTATCCACAATACTGGTGCAGCAAATAAATATGTAAAGTCGATCGGCTCGGTAATTCCAGCAAAAAAGGAAGTTAATGCTGCAGGGATCATCAAAGCTGAAGTCTGCTTCTTTTTATTCTTTTTAGCAGTAGCATAAAAGGCCAGACAAATAATTGGAGCAAGAAAAATTTTCTCATTGCCGTAAAGCTGAAAGCCTAGCTGTGGTGCTAACTGCTTTAGCGGTTTAGTGCTTAGTGCATATTGCGACAAATGCTGTAACCAGTATGGCTGCAGGCCATTAGCAACAACTGCTGGTCCATATTGGAACGGAATATAAACTAAATGATGCAAGCCAGTTGGAATCAGTACTCGATTTAAGAAATTATAGATCCATATTCCAATGACGCCACTTTTAACAATAAACTGCTGCAGTTCAGTGATTCCTAACTGAACTTTAGGCCAGCCCCAACAGGTTAGTAGTGCTAGCGGAAGCATTGCAAAGAAGCCAAGAATATAAACATAGGTTGAGCCTTGAAATGTCCCCAGCCACTCTGGAAGTTTTTTATCGAAATAGCGGTTGTGCAGCCAAATGACCAGACCAGCAACAACTAGTGCACCAATAATACTAGTATCAAGCGTCTTGATGCCAGCGATTTCCGTTAAGCCATGATTGGTAGAGTTCTCAACAATTTGAATCTGATCAAATTTGGGAATACCAAAGCTTGCGCCCCAGTGTTTTAAAATTGCACCGATAAAATAATTGTAGGTTAAATAAGTAATAACAGCTTCCATTGCTGCTCTGCCCTTTGACTTATTGGCCAAACCTATTGGTAAACCAACCACAAAGAGCAGTGCTTCTTGCTTAAAGACGGTCCAACCGCCTGCACTGATCGTATCCCAAACAGAATTCCAAGTTGTCCCCGGATTAGCAATCGAGCCGAAAACAGCTTGATTAGTGAATAAGCTACCTAGTGCAACAACAATTCCAGCAAAAGAGAATAAAAGCACCGGCACAAACATCGCTGCACCAAACTTTTGAAACTTCTGCATCATAAGCAATCAACCCCTAACCTAGTTAAGTTCCGGCCAATAAGGCTTATTTACTGGAATCATGTCATCAAGAATTTTTTTCGCAACCGAAGCATCTGGCACAGTCTTATTAAGTGTAAACGCCTGCCACATTTTGGTGTAAGAATGCTGTTCATATGCATCAACAACCAACTTTTCACAAGTCTGCTGTTCCATAATCATGCCACGCTCAAATTCACCCGCTTTTCCTGTTGCCATTGCTTGGATACCATCAGCTCCAAACCAGCAAGGAACTTCAACGGTCGAATCAGGATCAATGTTGGAAATCGCACCATTATTAGGAATATTCGCGAAAAATTTCTCATGAGTGTTGTAAGCAATCGCATGACAAATATCAACAATGTAATTAGAATGCTCGATGCTTGCTTCCCAAATATTGCCTTTTGCTGTTCCAGCCTCGACAATTCTCGCGCACTCTTCAAAAACAATTTTTTGCCGATATGCCAAAATTTCGTCGGTTCTGGTGTACTTTGGATTGGCAGTTGCAACTTCATATTGCGGATAATAATAGTATTGCAGATATGTATTAGGCAGAAGATCTGGATCAAGATCATAGCAATCTTTTGCCTTCTTGTAGGTTTCTGCCCAGCTTTCTTCTGTTTCCTGATCATAATCTCCGCCAATCCAGTAACCATTTTGTGCAATATGGTCCTTCAGCATTGGCATTAAGTCCTTACCCGTCTTTTTGTCGCGAACCTCTTTCCACCAGCCAAAGTGATTCAAGCCATAGTAGTTGACGTCTAAATCGTGGTAATCATTCAGTCCACAGATGTGGGCCATTCTAGTCATAATTGCAACCGGCATATCACAGATATTGATGATTCTTGAGTTTGGCCTTAACCGGCGGCAAGCTTCAGCAACAATTGCAATAGTATTAGAATAGTTAATCATCCAAGCATCTGGCGAGTACTTTTCCATCCAATCAATGATCTCAATAATTGCTGGAATTGAACGTAAGCCGTAAGCCATGCCCCCCGGTCCGGTTGTTTCTTGTCCATTAACACCATATTTTAGCGGGATTTTTTCGTCATAGCTGCGCATTTCATACTTGCCGACCCTGATTGAGCCCATGACAAAGTCAACGTCAGTAAATGCTTCTTTAGGATCAGTAGTATATGAAAATTCAATTTCAGGTGCGCGTTCTTTCATTATAATCGCACACGCATCTCCAATTTTCTTTTGTCTTTGTTCGTCATTATCGTAGAACTTCAGCTTTCTGAGTGGGAAGCGATCCTGATTAGCGATCAAGCTTAGTACAAAACCGGGAGTAAAAGTGCTGCCTCCACCGGCAATTACAACAGAATAACGTTTACTATTTTCAGACATGTTTTTCTCCTTAATGTTTCAATGTCCAATTGGAGTGGTTATTTTTTCTAAGCTAGCTTACTTTTATATTTATATCATTTTTCTTATTCTTTGTATGCGCTTTCTCAGCAAAGTGAAGCACCATCCCACAACTTGAAATATCTGGTTCATTTTTTGAAAAAAATTTCAGCAAAAAAGTCCAGTTTAGGCATCAACCTAAACTGGACTTTTAACTAATGCTTTTTATGCGAAACGATCTTTTTTAACTACACGATACACTGAAATAACCAAAACCAACACGGCACAAAGAATTGCAACGTATGCCATTGGGCCAATGCTGATGGCTGCTTGAGCCTGCTGACTTGCCATGCGGTTTTCAACCGCATACTCAACAATCCACTTCTTGAGCAGCCGCGGTGTTAAAGCAAAACTGATTGTTGCTACAATCGATGCAACTAGAGCAGTATTTCTGGAATACGGTTCACGAAAAAACTGCGCGAGAACGCAAAAAGCCGGTGCAATCATCAAAAGCAGCATCCACATGATAATCAGCCTGCCCGCAGAACTATTCATCATCTGAGCACTATTGGTGGCGTAGCGGTATTTTCCCCACAGTTGGCCTCCTGTAAAAGTATTTAATAAACTTAAAAGATAGGAGCCCTGCTGACCATAAATGCCGCCACGGTTAGATAAGATGCCTTGAATTACCTGTAAGCCATCGGTTGAACCAGCGGCTGGAAAATTGACGGTGACCACCTTTTTCATATATGTAGCCAAAAACATCAAAATTGAACCACCAAACTGCAATGCGCGCAGCATATTCAATTTACGCGTGGACTGCATTTTAAATTCTAAGCTAAGAACACGGTGCGGGTGGTGGCTATGACCGATCACAAAAATGCCCACTGTAACCACGATTGCCAATACTGCAAGCAGCCACCATAATTTAGCCATCACAAAAAAGATTACCAGCACCACAATTGCAACTGCAACGTAAGGGCGATCTGAAAAAATCTCCCAAAAGTTAAGCTTCAGATGACGATAATCTGCTCTCGTTGCAGCGGTTGGCTCTTGAACAGCAGTTTTGCGCTCGGCTTGCTTATTTCTTACCGCTGCGCTTTTACCAGCATGCTTTGCACGATATTCACGTCTTGTCATGTGCGGATCCTGATTCATACCTGTAGCCCTCCCTTTCAGAAATAATATCCTATCACGTTTTGCGCCTGAAATTACGTTATTTTGCAAATTTTTAGCAAATTTATTATGCTAAAATAAAAATGATAGTGCTTTTTAAAAAATTCAAAGTGAAAAGATGAGGTTATTTTGAAAAATTCGGACAAGTTTCCTGCTGGTTGGCATAAAGCCTTCTATACTTTATGGCTCGGTTGTTTTATTACGGGAATGGGGTATTCAATGACAATGCCCTTCATCTCCCTCTTTATCGCGGATTTAGGTCACTACACTCAATTACAAGTTAGTCTTTATTCAGGACTGGCATTTGCAATGACCTTCATTGCACAGGCAATTGTTTCACCATATTGGGGCAGCTTAGCTGACCGAAAAGGGCGAAAATTAATGTGTATGCGCGCTTCCGGCGTCATGGCTTTAACCATCACTGCCACGGGATTTGCTCCCAACGCCATTTACATCATTGTTATGCGGTTTATCCAAGGAGCTTTCTCAGGCTACATCAACAATGCGACTGCATTAATCGCAGGCGAAACGCCACATCAAAAAAGCGGCTGGGTAATGAGCCAAATGATGACTGCCGGAACCGCTGGAAACTTGGTCGGACCATTACTCGGGGGCGTATTATCAAACTTTTTTGGTAATTGGCTCGGAGGCGTATGGGGCTACAGAATCCCCTTCTTCATCACCGGTTTTCTAATGGTGCTCGTCTTTTTGGGCTCCACCTTCTTGGTAAAAGAACAATTCACCCCAATCTCGCGTGAAGAAATGAAGCCAATGCGTGAAATTATCCACACTCTTCCAAATGTTAAGCTGATTGTGGCCATGTTCATTACCACTCTATTAGTTCAAGCTGCTAATATGTCGATCGATCCCATCGTTTCCTTATACGTTAAGTCAATGATGCCTAATAGTAAAAATATTGCTTTCGTTGCCGGCATTGTCGCCGCCACACCGGGACTGGGAACGCTTCTTGCCGCCTCACGTATCGGACACAAAATGGATGAAATCGGGCCGTTAAAGATATTGCGAGTGGGTCTGATTGTAGGTGCCATCTTATTTATTCCAATGGCCCTAACTCATTCTCCTTGGGCTTTGGCTGGCTTACGTTTTCTGCTAGGCATGGCGAGCGCCGCGATGCTGCCGGCAGCACAAACCGTCCTAACGCTCAATACGCCGCCAGAAAGCTTTGGTCGTATTTTTAGTTATAACCAGTCTTTTCAAGCAGTTGGCTCCGTTTTTGGCTCACTAATGGGTTCAATTATTTCGGGTGTTTTCAATTATGCGACTGTTTTTTGGACAACAGGAGCAACCTTGCTCATCAATTTTATATTAATTATCTTTTTTAGCTTGAAAAAAGTTAAGCACTAAGCAGTTAAAAAGCCAGATGTTAAAGCAACGTCTGGCTTTTTTAATTTAGCTTTGGTTTGTTTTTTTAGTCTTAGTCATGACCACTAACGTAATTACAAAAACTATTGCAGTCGCCACTAGCAGTCCGATTACAGCAAAGCTAACATTTGTGGCAGCAATAAGACTGGTGAACAAAGTTGTCATTAACGGCGCAATGATCAGCAAGATTGTGTTCAACAAGCCAACGGAAGATGATAAAATTTTGCGGTCAACCGTGCTGACCATCCATTGCGTTAATTTGGGACCGGCGGTGCCGGTGAAAAAGCCGAGCAAGCAGTAAGTAATCAGACAAAAAATAATCTGCTTGCTTAAAACTGCCAGCGAAACCCAAACTGCAGATCCTAACGCAAATAAAATAATCACAAAAAGTGAAACTTTTTTAAAAATCATTGTGCCGACAATACTGCCTAAGGCTGAACCAACTGCCATTAGGGCACCAATTAGCGCAATCGTAAATGCATATGTTCCAATCACCATGACGTGTTTATTGCCGGCGATCATAATCGACAGCATTGGCTCGATCGTACTTAATATACCATTTAACAGGGCAATTACTAAAACCGTGGTTAATAAGCCAGTGGCCTTTTTAACCTGCCGATAAGACATGGCGATTGTGGCAAAAAAGCTTTGTTGGTCTACTTCTTGTTTTAGCGAAGCTTCTTTATTTTTGCGAGCAATACTGAGATAAATTATGCCTGCTAAGACAAAAGTCAAACCATTAATAACTGCCAAACTGGAGTAAGACATGAATAATAATAAGCCCGAGCCAATAAATTGGGCAATCATCGAAATCACTTGGGATACGCCACTAGTAAAGCCGGTGGCACTAGCAACTTGATCCTTTTCGACCAGATCCACAATTAAAGGAGTCGCCAGCCCACTAGAATAGGTTCCAGCCGTGTCAGAAATAAAATTAATGACAATCACCATCATCACTAGGTTCCAGCCGGCAATGTTTTGAGAAAAAAGAAAACCAACTAATAAGTACAGTATTCCTCTAATCATCGCCAGCCAGACGATTTTTTGGTACTTATTGCGCGTGCGATCGGCCAAATAGCCGCTGACGCTTGAAAGCAATCTGGGTACAGACTCTGAAATAGCAATTAATGACAACGCCAGAGAATAATTTTTAAGCCTGCTTGCATAAGTCATTAAAGCCAAGTAGAACAGAATGTCACCCGCGCTCGACAAAATGCTAGCAATTGAAAATCTACGATAATACTTATTTTTCAGAAAAACATCCATAAACTTCTTCACTCCTATTATTCATTTGCCAATAAAGTAATTATATTTGTGTTAAAATATCAAATAACGAAAATGTCAAATATGAAACTATTTTTTTAAGGAAAAAGTTATGACCATCGGAAATCTTTTAAAGCAATATCGTCAAAAAGCAGGTAAAACGCAGCGCGCCTGGATCGGCGATATTGTCAGTCCCTCGTTTTACTCTAAAGTCGAAAAAAATACTACCCGCATTTCTGCCCAAGACTTAATCGAACTTCTTCGCTACAACCATGTCAATCTTGAACGCTTTTTTAGCACATTAGATTATCGCTCTAAACCGCAAGAAGACCTGAAAAAAAGCGTCCTTGCAAGTTCAATTGACGCTTATTATCAATTTGATATTGCTAAACTGCAATCAATTAAAGATGAGGTTATTAAGAGCGATGTGAGTGATAAAGATGATCTGCTGTTAAAACTTAACAGCCTAATTTACACTGCGCAAAATTCTCCTGAAGGACTGAGTCCTGAAGAAAAAGATCTGCTAAAAAACAAGTTTTATAATGAAGAAAACTTAAATAAAAAAGCACTCAAAAACTTTTGCAACTATATGTACTTTTTCGACTTTAACAGCAACCTGACAATTACCAGAAAAATCCTGAAAAAGTTTAAAAACAGTTCTCATGAAGATATTCAGTTTTTAGTTTTAGACATTTTGATCAACATGATCGGGACTTGTATCGCAAACAACTCTTATGATAAAGCCAAAGAATTAGTCAATGAGTCTAAAGAGATTCCGACCAAGCCCATTAACTGTTTTAGTAAAATTATGCTTTTACTGTTGGAAAATTTGGTTAATTACCGGTATGATCCAAAGCCAGTTTATCTTGATATCTGCAAGCTGCAGGTAAAGGAACTATCCTTAATCGGCATGACGGAGTTTAGCAAGCAGTGTCAGCAACTACTCGATGAGAACAACAGTAAGCATTCAAATTAAATCCACGAGATTGCTGATTTTCAACTTATCTGACTATACCAAAAACGCTCTATCAATTAATAGAGCGTCTTTTTTTGTTTTGGTTAAACCATTAACAATTTAGTTTTAGTCTTTCTTACGGTTAAACCATGCGGCTGCTAACGATCCAGCAAGGACAATTGAGCCCATTGCCAGCATTGCTAGCTCTTCTTTTACGCTGGTGCCTGTCTCTGGCAACTCATCATCAGCTCCATTAGCTGCATCTGTGCCATTCACACCGTTTTCACCGGTGCTGTTTGCTCCCGTCTTGTCTTGACTATTCTGACCATGACCATTGCCACGGTTCTTTTTCTTCTTCTTGCTTGCGCTTGCTTGTTCGCCTTCAGTCTCAGTTTCAATCGCGGTGTAGACATAAACAACTGACTGCGGCACGCCAGAGAAGAAACCAGTAGCGTTTTCTGGTCGCACCGTCAGCTTATAGCCTGGGATTTCTTTCGCTGCCGTCACGTAGCCGTCGCCGAGCTTACCGCTCATTGTATCTGTCGGAGCTAGCTCGCGACCGTTTTCATCTTGATAATGAACGGTTACGTTAGCTGCTTGTTCCGGAGCAGTCATGCCAGGTTCCTTGCGCAGACGGTAAATTGCCGTTACTTCTTTGTCGGGACCATAGACACCGCTGAAGACTTTATCGCCGCCGACAAGATCATAGCCAGGTATCTCTTCGGCATTGAGCGTATAGCTATCGCCGATTGGGCCAAACAGCTGAGTATCTGGCATTTCCGGTAGCGGCTTGCCAGCTTCGTTAACGTGGTGCACCGTAATCGGCCCGCCCAAGCGCACATAAGTATCTTCCACGAACTCCTGGTTCAAGTCGATGGGATCATCTGGATGCTGGTTATCGTTGCCTTTATATTGGTAAAGCTCCATAACCTGTTCACTGGTTAGGTTACGCTTGCCTTTAGGATTGAAGACAGTTCCGCCATGCGCACTATCAACTTGTTGCCAAAGACCATCATTGTCAAAGCCAGTGTCAAAGACAATGTGCCATGAGTTTGACAGTCCCGACTTTTTACCCAAGGTAAGCGTATTTAGACTGGTTAATCCTTTTAGCATACCACCACAGCTGTTGTCGCCGTAAAATGGCATGGCTGTGATATTGTTAAACTTTCTCAGATCGAGCTTTACCAAGCTGCGACAATTTAAAAACATGTACGAAACCTGATCGAGCTTAGGCGTATCATCTGGAAAAGTAAATTCAACTAAAGAATAACAGTTCTGAAACGCGGAGGTCAGGCTCACCAATTCCGGTAGCTTAAAATTAGACATGTTTACCGTCGGTAACGACTCTGCGTCCTGAAATATTGAGTCTAGGCAAGTAACTTTGGAGGTATTGAATGAGCTCAAGTCCACCCTGGTCAGCTTGGTACAATATGAAAACATACTGTTCATGTCTGTAACATTGGAAGTATCGAACCCGCGCAAATCTAGGGTCGTCAGCTTAGAACAGTTTGAAAACATATAGCTCATATTGGTTACCGATGAAGTATCCAGCTTATCTAAACCACTAATCTCAGTCAGTTCCGTAAGACCGTAAAAGAAATAGGCCGCTGCTCCTTTAACCAGTTTAGTCGTCGCAGTGAACTTTATTTTCTTAACTTTAGCGAGTGAAATCCCTGCCCCGTCATCTGGCAATAACCATTTACCCAAACCGTTTTTTTGTTGGATTATGTCCTCTAATTTATAGATTCCACCGTCAATAGTCAGTTCATCGGTATCTTGATTGTAGCTTAAGTTAAGGCCATTGACTGTGGCCTTAATAATCTTGTCACCAGCCTTAACCTCTTGAACTCCAGCTGTCGGCTGCTTGGCCTCATTTTCCGTACTGCTTGGCTGCTTTTCTGGGGCCGTTTCAGTCGGGTTGGGCTTGGTTTCAGCCTCATGAGTAACTTGCGTACTATTGTCAGCGGTGCTGCTATCGGCGCTAGTATTAGGGTTAGTTTCTTGGTCGCCGGTAGCTTCAGTGTTAATGGCATAGCCTTGGTCCGCAGCAGTATTGCTTTCCTCTTTAGTTAGAGAAGCAGGCACAGCAGTAGACTTAGCGGTCCTTTTCTTGCTGGCTGTTTGATTAGCAGGTGTCGTGGCAGCGTCAACTACTTTAGGGCTAGTAGCGACTAAGCCAAGGGCCGCCATCACAGCAGTACTGCCAAATAAGACCTTTTTGTTTGAGCGATGGGCATTTTTACGATCCTTCATATGTATTCCTCTACTTTAAATTATGTATAACTTTCATGATTATACATTGGTACCTAACTAAAATCAAGCAAATATTGTAAAGTCAAACTATTTCTCATAATAAAAAC
>CALYQE010000030.1 GCA_945281075.1 uncultured Lactobacillus sp.
TTTGTCATTCACGTCAGCTTACTGTCTGCATATTTGGTGGACGAAATTAAAACAAATAATTTAACTAGATAAACAATTTTGATTAGATAAGAAGTGTTTAAATTCCAAAATTAAGTTCCTAAATACTATTATTTGTCATACATTTAACAAATTCCTATCTTTTGTATTTGATAGAAATTCAATGGAAGTTAAAAGATTCTTGTCTGAACTATGATATAAACCTCGAAGTTAGAACGACTTCGAGGTTTTCATTATGACTAAATTTTCTAAGCAAGATAAAATTGCAATACTTAATCTTTGGCGCAATTATAGCATTGGGTATTAAGTCAACAATATGGATATTGGCGTATAACATTGAAACTTAGACCTCGCGGTTTATTATTCGATCAAAAAAGTGCGGTGCTTGATGAGCCAGCTGAAACTGTTTAACTTAGTCAGTACTTGTATAGAAGCTATACTAACACCTAGGTCACAATTAAGCCCTACTTGATCAAATGTAACTTTAGCGCGGTTTACCCTGAATAAAGGTGGTATTCAGACGTGACTAAATTTAAACTCAAAGGTCATAATAAGACACATCAGTAACCCATTAATACTGGCCGAACGCAAGAGGTAATTGCCCACTTCACTTTCAGCAGTTCTAATCTTAAATAGACTATGGACACGCTAAAACAAACCTGGCACCAGTATCCAGTTCTAAATGGTCTAATTTATTCATAAAGATTAAGGCTGGCAGTATCAGCTACCTCAATTCTAAGCTTGGATAAAAATCATGGAATCGCTCAAAGCCATGTCACGTAAAAGTAATTACTTAGATAACGGACGAATTAAAGGCTTCTTTGGCGTACTCAAGCGGGAAATGGTCTATGGCTTTGAAATCCAATTTAAGAATCTAAACGAACTGAAAAAAGCAATCAACAAACATATCAGTAATTATAACAAGCTAAGAAGCAGCGCAAAACTTAAAGGACTAATCCCGATTGAATATCGGAAAATTAGTTCTCAGTAGAAATTTATTAAACTATCTTAATTTTGGGGTTTAACATCAATCTTTAGTTGAGAGTCCTTTTATTGGCTTACTTATTTATTTTTATAATTTAAAAGAATTCTCGACGATAATACGCATATGATTTGTGAATTACTTTTAATAATTTTTCTAAATCAATATTATATTTTAAAGTATCCAAATATCCTATTCCGAATGTAGTAGATACATCTGTGTTCAAGGGAATATACTGCAAACTCTTATCTGTTTTATCAAGTCCATATTCAGGTAAAATTCCAAATTTATTCTCTGATTTAATAAATAAGGTCATTATCATCATATCATCAGCATATTCAATATTTTTGCTGCCAATTTCATCAATAATCTTATCATGTAAATGTTGTTCAGTCGGGAGGTAATGACGAATATTTCCTAAGATTAAATCCTTATTTCTTAAGTCTTTTATTTCAATTTTGTTATAATCTTTGAAAATACTATTTGGATTAGTAACTAAATAATATTTGCTCTTCAGAAGCGGATAAAATTCTATATGTTTATTTTCTTTAAAGCAATCTCTTTCTCCAAAAACTAAGCTTGAATTACCATGAATCAACCCATTTAAAGTATCATCAAGAAAAACTTCCTTAACATTAATTTCCCAGTTAGGATAGCATTTAATAATATTTTTTATTAAAATTGGCATAAAAATTTTGTCGGCATAAGTATTCAAATAGCCTATAGTAAATCCCTTGGTTTTCTTTTTTAAATTAAAAATAGCTAAATCAATTGAATGTACAACATTTTTAGCAATCCCGAAAAAATATCTTCCCTCTGGAGTAAGTCTTACACTTCTGGTTGTTCTTTGAAATAAACGACATTCTAAATAATTTTCTAATTCCCTTATTCTTTTTGACACTGTAGATTGAGACATATTCAGCTTGTTTGCTGAAACAGTAAAACTACAAGTATTGGCTACTGTTAAAAATATTCTAAGTTGTTCTATGTCCATCATTTATTCCTTTTCATGATAAGTTATTCGAATACCTGTATAGAAAGGGTTTACTTACATGATACATTAAATCATGTGAAGTTTCTAATTAGGAGGAAAGATAAATGAGTAAAAAACAAAGGATATATCCTTGGTTAGTTGCTGTTGCAATGGGTATTACTATGGCAGCAGTTGTAGATACATATTCTGGAGTAATTGGCGTATTTTTAACACCGATTGCAAAATCTATGAATGTAAAACTATCGGTAGTTTCCATTTTTTATACTGTGTTAGTAGTAGTAATGGCAGTTGTAATTCCATTTGTTGGCAAAATTATTCAAAAAATAAATTTAAGTTTGGAACTTTCAATAACTGTTATAGTGACATCATTAAGCGCAGTAATTATTGCAAATTCTAAGAGTTTATTTTTATTCTTTGTCATGGCAGCAGTTCTTGGAATTTGTATGGCGTTTGGTGGTTTAGTTGTTCAAGGAATAGTAATAAATAATTGGTTTGAAAAAAGCCGAAACTTTGCTTTTAGTTTGAGTTCTGTTATTGAAGCTATTTACATTTCTGTTATGACACCAATCACTTCTGTTTTGATTCAAAAATTTGGTTGGAAAAATTCATTTTTAATTTTAGCCCTATTAACTTTAATACTAGGAATTCCATCTGCTTTAATAGTAAAACTAAAACCAGATAAATTAGGTTTATTACCATATGGTGCAAAATCTAAAGAGAAAATTACTAAAGAAAGAAATGAAAAAATTGGTAAATCAAACAACTCAAAAGTATCCACTAAAAGTGTTGTCTTATCAGGAGCATTTTTAATAACTATTTTATTCACAATATTAGTTCAATTTTCTGGCAATATTACGCAGCTGTTTCCTACATATGGTATAGTGACGGGAATTGGCGCCACAAATGGCGCTTTAATGGCTTCTATAGTTTCTTTTGTAGGGATAATTGTCATACCATTGATTGGTTGGTCCTGTGATAAGTTTGGTCCAAATCACGCTCTTCCTTTTTGGTTAATAATTGGAATTTTATCTTATATAATTCTCTCTTTTGCAAATCAATTAAAATCAGTTCCATTATCTTTAATTGGTGCTGCACTTGTTTGTTCAGCGTATGGCTTATTTGGTTCAGGACAAGAGATATTCGCTAAATATATGTTTGAAGAAAAATTTGATCAAGGGTTTTCCCTTGTTACGTCAATTTCATATTTTGCAGGTGCTTTTATTATGCCAATTTTGAGTAAAATATATGAAATTTTTGGAACTTTTCTAGCAGTATTTGCTTTTTGCGCTTTAGCAGCAGTAATTATGATTGTTTTAATTTTTGTTGGAAAAAAGTATAGAATGAGATAATTTGAGGAAGAAATATGAATAATGAATACGATGTTGTAATAGTTGGTGCAGGATTGGCTGGTTTTTCGGCAGCTGTTGAAGCTGCTGATTCAGGATTAAAAACTCTAGTGTTAGAAAAAGGTAAAACAACTGGTGGATCGGGAAATTATGTCGAAGGAGTTTTCGCAGCTGATTCTTCCTTGCAAAAAAAACAGAATATAAGTATTGATAAAAATAAAGTTTTGAAAGAAGAAATGAACTACTCCCATTATCAAGCTAATCACGATATGTGGAAAAAGTACATAAAAGAGTCCGCTGAAAATATATCTTGGCTTCAAAAACACGGGGTAAAGTTTAGTGAAGTGGCCAGTTTAGGTACAGGACTGGATACCTGGCATTTATTTGAAGGCCTTGGATACAATGCAATTCATATGGGACTTGAACCATACATTAAAGTTAAAGGTATAGAAATAAAGACGCAAGTAAAAGCTGAAAGTGTATATAAAATTTCTAATCAAGATTTTGAAATTAAAGTGGTTAATTCAAAAGATAATTCTACGGAAAAGGTTTTGACTAGAAATTTGATTTTAGCAACTGGTGGATATCTTAATAATGAAAAATTACTTAAGGAGACAACTTTTACTGAAAAAAATAAGATATTACCAATGAACTCAGGTAAAAGTACAGGAGATGGATTAAAAATTGCATGGTCATTAGGCGCACAAAAGTATTTTACTGGAATGAAAATGAGATTTGGAGCTCAGTTAAAAGATGAAAATATTCCCCCATACAAACTATGGGAATCAAATTTAGGTGGTTTAGTAGTATCCGCACAGCCTTGCCTTTGGGTAAACGAGCAAGGAGACCGATTTATTGATGAAAATCATGCGGTTGATGATTGGTCATGTCAAGGTAACGCAATCAATCGCCAAGACAAAGTATTTGTTATTTTAGATCAAAAACTAATTGATTATTTAACTGATACTTCAATAATCAAGGACATGCATCCTTTTTATAAAGCCACCACAATTCCTAACCTAAGAAAAGAAATCGATGATTACGTAAATAATAAAAATGAATTTATTAACGTAGCAAATTCGATTAAAGATCTACAAAATATTATCAATACTCCACATCTTATTAAAACAGTAAATCGTTATAACCAGCTAGTAAAGCAAAAGAAAGATTTCGATTTTGGCAAACCAAAGAAATACATGATTTCAATTGATAGTGGCCCTTTTTATGCTATTGAAGTTGGATGTGGTGCATATACAACTGGAGATGGCTTAAAGGTTAATATCGATAATCAAGTATTAGATCAAGAAGGAAAAAAAATTAAGGGTCTTTATGCAATCGGCAGTGATGGATCTGGAATAATGTATGGTGATACTTACGCTGTAGAGGTTCCAGGTAGTCATGCTGGGTACTGTGTTTTTTCTGGAAGAAATGCGATAATTTCAATTAAAAAAAGTTTAATTAAAATAGTAACAAATGAAAACTGAGTGGTAAAAAAAGATAAAGCATTTATACTAATTCTCAAATAAAAGATGTGTAATAAATTTGTGTCGATTTTTAAATCATATATTAATTGATATCAATTTTCTCTTCAATTTTTAATTGTTATAGTATCTTGAAAACTTTCGGATTGCTATTTCTAATTCAATTAGATTGTCAAAGCCTTGTTTAAAGTACATAGAAATTAATTGCATCAATTTTTCTAAGGAAATTTTCCATAACTATTAACTTAGGAATTTTGTATAAGTTTAACACGGACTATTTGGTTATATGATTTATATGCTAGTCTTAGAATTTTATGGAATGCTGTACTAACAGCCGTGATTTGTAAAAATTAGCCCCATATTAAAGGCCACTCTTGAGGAGTAGTGTAGTGCCTGATGCCGTTCTCTTATTTACCTGTATTTTTAAAAACATTTGAATATAATGTATAGATTTAAAATATTCTTACCATAAATAAAGATTTCTGAAAGCAAAAAGATCAATAATATTATTTTGACCACTCAATTCTATGGCCTTAAATATTAGTTTTGCCAAAGACCAAAGTTTTCATTCCTGTTTAATTTATATAAAGAGTTTTGAAAGAATACTATCATAGGATACAAAAAACGTTGAACTTGTAGGTTCAACGTTTTTCTATTATAAAAGGGGCAATCTTAGTTACTCTTTTTATGTAGGATTTTAATATAATTATATTCGAGTATTAGCTTTTTTAAAGTTATTTTTCAACCGCTTCAGCAATTTTTTGGTATTTGCGTACAATATTATAATCACTGTCTTTAGCGCGAATGTATCCCTCTTGATCATAAACGCTTTCAATTACTTTTTTACCTTCTTTTGATTTGCCGATTGCAATGAATGCTTTAGCCAATTTTTCACGGAACGCTTTTGACATAGACGGCACAACAGAAATAGTGTCGTTAGGTACTGGGCGCGTAAAGTAGATTGGCACAACCTGAGATTTGATTTTGGGATTATCTTTTAAAACATTATTCCGGGCATCTTCAAAGACAAAGGCCGCATCAGTATCTTTATTTAAAACGTTGAGAACCCCTTGATCATGACCTGTCACAGTTACCAACTTGCAGCTTTGCGGAACATTGAGTCCCTTTTTCTTTAATTCAGCAATCGGGAAAATATAACCAGTAGTTGATGTTGGTCCTTGTATGGAAATTGATTTACCCTTGAGGTCTTTCCAACTTTTAATTGGTGACCCCTTTCTTACTAAAATTTCTGAGCGAAGGGTATGAACTAACTTTTTAGTCCAAGTGCCATTTGGCGCATTTAAGCCATAACGTTCAGACTGCAAAAGAACATCTGCAGCATTTTGTTTGTGGGCCTGCACATAAGCATCGGCTGGCAGAAAACCAACATCGACTTTCTTAGACTTCATAGCTTCAATTACCGCATTATTGTCGGTCGAAACCGAAACATGAACCGGAATGCCCAGACGCTTTGACAGCATCTTTTCAATCGGTTTAGCACGACCTTCCATTTTGTCTGCCGCTACACTCGGCACAAACTGGACGTTCAAAGACTTGGGCGTGCCGCTGTCACTTTGTTTCCTATTAGAATTTGAACATCCCGCAAGAAGTACTGTACTGACAACAGCAGTGATACCCAAAAGAAACTTATTAAAATTCTTCATTATAATGATTACCTCCAGCCACCAGGGCGAAAAACTAGTAATTAAAAAAACTTAATAATTAAACGCAAAAGCGAAAACTGTTAAGTTGATGATTTATTTTTTAATTAAAAGTAGAGTTAACTTTCTGATGTTATAACAAGAACAAATCGGGGCTATTAAACTCGCATTAGATTTATTTGCAATATTTTTCATACCAAGTTCTCTTTTTACCTTCATCTACTACTTTCATCTAAGAGAATAATAACAAAAAAGCACCTACTATTAAAGCTTTATATTAATTTGTTCTTTACATTTGTACTACTTGTTGACAAAAAAGGATTGCAATTTTTAAACGATAGCATTCCACTTTTGGTAATTTATTTGGTTAGTTTCATAACTTCTTATTTTGCAAACGAAAATTCAGAGCAAATTAACAAGTTTTTTACCAATTTGGTAATTTCTATTTCCCCAATTTCTGCGCTATGAACGACATTTTTTTAGTGATTTTCAAAATATGCATATCTTTGTTAAAATTAGTAAAAATTACAATTACTGTGTCATCTTTACCAGTTTTTATTACATCCTCTTGATTCATCGTTTCAGCGGCTTCTCTAGCAACAATTTTCTATTCCTTTTTTAGTCTAATGCTGAAAGGTTTTCCAGCAAGTTCTACCGTATCAATGCCTAAATGAAGCAAAACTTCGATCCCTTCCTCAGTTTTCAGGCCTACCGCATGTTTAGTCGAAAAAACAGAGGTTATTAAGCCGCTCACCTGATCATAGATGTAATCAGATGATGGTTTGACAGCAAAGCCATCTCCTAGCATTTTTTGCGAAAACATATCGTCATTAGTGTCGGTTATTTGAATTACCTGGCCATCAACAGGTGAAACAAATTCAACACATTTTGTTTTTTTCTTAAACAAATTAAACACTATTATCTTCCAATCTTATTTTTCTGGTTCAACTGATAAATCTTGCCCATTAGATGAGATCACTTTTTTATACTAGTAAAAACTGTCCTTTTTATAACGTTTAAAACTTCCTTTACCCTGATCGTCAGCATCGACATAGATAAATCCGTATCTTTTTGACATTTCACCAGTAGAACAGCTAACTAGATCAATAATTCCCCAAGAAGTATATCCAATGAGGTCAACTCCGTCTGTTATAGCTTCCTGCATCTGTTGAAAGTGTTTCTTTGTATAATCAATTCTGTAATTATCATGAATCAAATTATCTGAGGTTAATTCATCGTGTGCTCCTAGACCGTTTTCGGTGATTATAATTGGGAGGCGGTATCGATCGTAAACATGGTTTAGAGTATACCGCAAACCCTTAGGGTCTATTTGCCAGTCCCGGTCATTAACTTCAAGATAAGGGTTTTGGCTCCACCCATAATGTTGCCTGATGTGCTTTTTTTATTTTCAGGGTGGGGCGTCTTGCAAACCGTCATGTAATAACTAAAAGTATAATAATCACATATTCCCTTTTCCAGTATTTCTTTATCTTCTGGCGTAACGTCAATGTGAATATTATTTTTCTGAAATATTGAAGTGCATAATAGGGGCATTCACCGCGATGAAGAACATCACCGCAAAAACAGTTTCTAAACATGTCTTCATGTTGTACTGCCAAAATATCATCTTGACTGCAAGTCAGAGGATAAACAGTAATGTGACAAATCATCGAGCCAAACTTAAACTTATGATTGAATTTTTTACTTAAAAGGACAGTTTTAGCGTTAGCCACTATCTGGTTGTGCAAAGCTTGAAAACGACGGTTAGGCTCATCAACTTGAAGTTGAAAGTCTTTAGTTCCTTGGTTAATAATTCCGCCATCATTCCAATTTCCTAGTGAAACAGTGAGATCATTAATTTCATTAAATGGAATCCAGTACCTAACATCGTTTTATAACGAAACATTACTACTTTAGCAAAATGCATAAAATCTTCAATCGTTTTTCTAGAAGACCAGTCTTGACCAATTTTTGTCAAATTCAGAGGAAAATCATTATGATAAATTGTTACCAATGGTTCAATATTATATTTTTCCAATTCAGCAAAAATCCGATCATAGAATTTTAGTCCTGCTTCATTTGGGTCTTGGTCATTCCCATTTGGAAAAATTCAGGTCCACGGTATTGAAATACGTAGCATCTTTATACCTTCATCAGCGAGCAACTTGATATCTTCACGATAATCATGATAAAATCAATTGCTTTATGTGAAGGATAATATGTATTGGGAAAAATTTCCGTGGCAATTCTGCGCGGCTTCTCATGAGAACCAGCAGTCATTACATCAGTAATGCTGGGACCTTTACCATCCTCATTCCAAGCACCTTCTACTTGATTGGCTGCTAATGCTCCTCCCCAATAAAAATTTTCAGGGAACTTTTTTAATTTGCGCATTTTTTCATCTTTTTAAAATCAGCTTGTATATTTTAGCAAGGCTTCCTTGATCCGTTTCAATATCTCATTATTTAGGCGAAGGTTACGAAATAGTTCTGCACAGTTTGGAAAATTACGATAAATCCATTATTGCTATCTGCAATGGTAACTTAAGAGCCCGAACAATTAGTGATCCGATTACGGAGTTAGCGCTCCACATACTCGAAAAAATTGAAGCGGGTAAATTACCGGACAATTATATGACTTACTTTAACCGTAATTCTAAGGGTGAACCCATTAAGGGCATGACAGTAGCAATTAGCGGGAATAAAGACCGCATTATTGGCTTATTATGCATAAATTTTTATCTTAACACTCCCTTTACACGCATTATGGGAAGCTTCATTCCACAGCATAATTCTCTTCAACATACACAGGTAATTGAAAACTTTGACAATTCTACTGAAGAAGTGATTGCTGCTGCTGTAAACCGCGCACGAGCATCGGTAAATGTCGATACAACAATCAAAACTAAGAATAAAAATAAAGAAATTATACTTAGACTTAAAAAGGAAGGAATATTTGGAATAAAAAAGGCTATTCCTGCGGTTTACAATCAGTTGAATATATCAAAAAACACGATTTATCTTCATTTACGCAATTCAGAAAATAAATAAATTAAAAGCCTTTTAAGTAGTTAAGTTGGTTTAAAGCTTTAACTAAAATAATTCTATATAACTTTATTTACGATGATATAGAAGCTTAACAGTCAAATTTCTGGAAAATAAAAAATCACGCTATTCAAAGTCAATAAGTGTGATTAAACCCAATATTATTTTTACTAAAAAGAAAGCATCTTTTTTTAAAGTATAGAATACTGTAATAAAATCAGCGTTAAATTGTCATTTAAGGAAACCATATATTGTATTCTAATAACCTGCTTGGCTCCTTTACATAATGACGTACTTTATAATAGTTAGACATTAATCTAAGTATTAGAAGCCTTTTCTATGATTAAATATTCAATTGCTTTGGAAACTGAAATTGCTTGTAAATATCTAGCAGGCCAAAACATTTGATGGGCTTAAGCAGAGAATATGGCATTAATTAGGCCAAGCTAATGCAAATGAAGATTAAACGAAGCATACCCCTTAAGGACAACCGCAACAATAATTCTCCGAAAAAATAATTTTCAGACTATTGACTCAAGAAAAATTTAACTAACTTAAAATCAGTACACTAGCAGAAATGCAAGCAGTACTGCACAAATACGTTTAATGGTTCAACCACCTCCGAAAATCAAACAAATCAAAATACACGACTCCGATCAAATATCGGAATCGTGTATTGAGCCTTGCATGATGATAAATTGATTAACTTTTTAATTGCACTTCACTAGAAAAATAGCTTAAACTATTCTTTAAAAATCAAGTTTGGCTCCCGCTTACTCAAATATTATTGGAGTATTCAACAGCTAATGCCATAATCTTAATTTATTACCATGTCTTAAAGATTATAATTAATAAAGAATATGCTCTTTTTTGGTATCAATCAAAATAAGATCTAATTTCTTTTAGCGACTTTTTCTTGAACTAAATCACCAACTAATGCTTTATTTTTCAAATGTTGAAACGTTATATCTTTACTTCTGTTTATCAAAAAGAAGTAAATTTAATAACTCAAAATATAAGTGATTTTTACAGCCACTTTATAAGATAAACTTAAAGGGTGAAACAGGAAAACCTATTTCATTATAGAGGCCAATATTCTTTGTATAATTTTCAAAGGCATAAGATATTTGCTCAGGTTTTCGCTTTAACTCTATTTTTATTTTGTTTTCACTTAAGTTGTTATTCATAATCTCAAGTGTTTGCGGTTTTCCATCAATAATCAAATTGAAGAAAACCTTTTTTGTTATTTTGAGCTTTTTACACTTAAGCGCCCATAAAGTTAGCATATTTTTATCATAATTGTATTTATATATATACGGCGTACCGGAATATGTATTACCAGACATAATCGTTCCTAGACGTTCGCCCATTATTTTTTTGTTAAGTGGATGTATATTATGTTCTTCTCCGCCATCAATAAAGGAAACTAAATCAACATTGGTCATTTTTTCAGATACTAGCTCCTGAACTTGTCTAATTATTGCACCAGAATTTTCAGGATAATCAGCATAACCTGGTAGTTGAATTATTTTAACTGGTAAGGAAGCATCTTTCAGCTTTTTTCTCCATGTTTTAATCAATAAAGGTAGTAACTTGTGGTACTGGGAAGCACGATCAACATCATTTTCCCCTTGATACCAAATCATACCATTAAAAACGCAGTTTTTAATCTGGATCATCATTGTTTCATATAAGCCCCCTGGTCGAGTAAATAAATCTGGACGTGCTGGCGGGGGCCATGGAGTATGGCCAACAATATTCTTTGCGTCACTCAGAGAAATAGTTGAATTATTTTTTAAAAATAGTTTCAATTCTCGATTATGCTTATCTACTTTCAAATTATATTCTTTAGTTGCAAGATCAAAATCTTCCCAACTTTTACCTCGAATTTCATTAAAATATTTAACTAAATAAAGCTGATTAAGTTCATAATCTTTTTCCAAAGTTTTTACCTTAATCCATACACTGGCCGAGGTTCCACCTTTAAAACAGTCAATAATGGCTATCGGTTCTTTTATTCCATTCTCACGCATACTTTTCATCATATAAAAACCTATGGCGGACATCATTCCACAATTATTGGCATTAACTTGATGCCATTTTTCTGGTTGCAAATTTTTGGGTTTTAATCTATGCGTTTTAGGATCAATATAATCAACTTGTGGGACATTGTAATAGTACAAATCTTTTAGTTCACCATCCTGCAATTTATCTTTCATTTCAGAAAAATTTAGCTCATCCCTCAAACGAAATTCGATGTTTGATTGACCACTAAGTAAATACACTCTCCCAAATTTAATATTTGTAATGGTCTGTTTTCTCTGGGCAGAAAAAGCAGTAATTGATCCTTTCGCTTTACTATTGCTTACCGCCGGCATTCGTAATCGCCAATCACCCAGTTTATTTGATTTCGTCCTATATACTTTTTTGTTAAATATGACTTGAACCTCTTCATTAGCTTTAACATGTCCACCTAATTCTAAATTTTTGTTTAGGGGCAGAATCATATTCGATTGAAAGACATCAGCTAATATATTTTGATTAAGTTTCATGTTTCACCTTAATAATCGGTTTTATTCATTTCTTTCGCTTCAATATTATCAGCATTAATTCTATTGTCCATCTTCACGAACGGTATATATATTAGAGTCGTAACTATCAAATTTATAGCTTGAACGATTACCCCACGAAAGTTACCGGTGTAAAGTAATCCCGAAAGTAAGGTTGGAACAGTCCATGGAACATTATTCACAATTGGAGTAATAAAACCGATTTTGGTAAAGAAGTATCCGATGTAAAATGCTAATGGTTGAGCTATAACAAATGGAATGAAATAAATAGGATTTAAAACTATTGGTAATCCAAAAGTTATTGGTTCTGAAATATTAAAAATTGCTGGAAATAATGCAACTTTTGAAATCTTCTTTGTAGCAACACGTTTGGAAGCAATTAGAATTGCTAAAACCGGTGATAATGAGAATGTACCAGCAGCAATTGACGTATAGTTCATAAACAAAGTTGAAAAAATGTGATGAGCTTGACCAAGCATATTTTGCGTATCATTTATGGTCCAAGTCATTCCAAAAATAGCTCCCCAAATTGAAGTTGGATGAATACCAAACCACTGAAGAAGACTCCAAGTAAATTGTGAAACAAAAGCAAAAGCATTTGTTTTTGAAATTGCTAATGCTGGAGCCTGAAGAACGGCTAAGAACAAAGCAGGCATAGTTTTTCCTGTTAAGGAAGTACTGATTCCAGTTAAAACTATGAAAATGCCTAACGTAATTGAACCAGGAATCAGAGATGAAAAGCTTTGCGCCACTGCAGGCGGAACAGAATCGGGCAACTGAATTGTGAAATTTTTTTGCATTAGCTTATTATAAATCCAAACAGCACACCCGCTAATTAGGATTGCTGCAAATACGCCCTGAGTACCTAGATACTGCGTGTCAATATAGTTTAAAACATTAACTGCTTTTTTCGTATCAGGAATTGAGTATTGAAAATTCCATGGAATTGATATAAAAAATGCAGCAAGACCAAACAAAACATCAGTCATGTGCTCTACTCTGTTATTATAAAATCTTGTTGAAACTTCCCAACTGAAAATCACTGATAAAAGCAAAGCGAAAATATTTAGAGTTCCATTCGAAACTAGCCCAATTAAATTCGCTATTGTTTGAAGCCCCAGTTCAAATCCATTTTTTTGCCAAGCACTCCAAGAGCCGGTTAGTATCCGTCCAAGTTGAAGACCTTGTTTGCCGAAGATCAGTCCATTCACCGGATCGATAAAAACATTTTGAATCATAATGCCGAACCCAGCAATCATTGTTGTAGTTGCTACAAGAACAAACGTATCGCGTAAGGTCAACAACAACCTATTGCCAGATATTTTTCCAGCAATTCTAATAAAATTATTTTCAAATTTTTTCAGGCCCGACGGCACAGAATTCCCAATCATAACTTTCTCCTTTTTATAATATATCTTTATTGAAAGCGCTTTATTTGACGTTACAAATATATGATATAACATATTTTGACGGAGTCAATAGTTGGTATAACAAATACTAATATTTTTAGAGGATAATTGATTCTTTTATTGGAAATCTAGTAATTCGATAGTATGTTTGATTCCATTCAAAAGGACGACCATCTTCCAAATACGAAATCTGCAGGCATTTAAGTAGTGGCTCTTGGCTCACTATTTTTTCATTCAGTTTATACGCGTCTATAAGTTCGGAACTGGCATTGATTAAAGATATAGATCGCATTGCATTTTTAGGCTGAACACCAACCTTTTCTTTTACTAGTGGATAGATCGAGGACTCTAACATTTCCATATTTAAACCTTGAATAACTTTAGCAGGGATATATATCTTCTGAAAAGCAACCAATTGTTTATTAATAGTTACAGCCGCACGTTTAATAGTATACACAACATCATAAGAGTCGATTTTTAGAGCCTCATAGATTTTAGATGCTACTGGTCCTACTTCGAAATCAAGCAGATGCAGTTTATATTTTTTAAGATTAACCATTTCCAAAAGCTCAGTATTCGTAGATGACTTTGTAAATTGGTGTTCCTTTACGTAAGTCCCAGCTCCTTGTATTCGATAAATAAGACCATCATTTTCGAGTTCCTTTAATGCATTTCGCACAGTAATTCGACTAACGTTATATGATTTAGCCAAATCCAATTCTTTAGGAAGCTGATCATTGGCCTGATACTCATCAGTTTCTATCTCGTGTCTCAGTTTTTTTGCAATTAAAAGATATTTAGGTGTTTCTTTCATATTTTCATCTCGAAGCAATAATTTGATATATCAAATTAATTTTACCATTATTATTATTTTGTCGTATTCTCAAAATTTTATCTTAGTTTAATCACGGGAATCCAAGCCTCATCGTAACGAATCTGTGTTTTTTCATTGTCTAAAACCAGCAAAAGAGCCGTAATTATATCGCCATTTAAGAGAAATTTACGTTTTTTAAGTTCCTTTCTGACAGAATTAAACCAAATTTTTCTTTCTATGTCTTGAGCATTACCTATCAAAACAGTATGAAGACAAATTGTTGAAGGTACTTCTTCAACTCTTTCACTTACTTTCAAGCCAAATTCTTTGAAATAATTCTTCGTAATAATCATGTCCATTTCAGGCTCTATGCAGGAGTTTTTCTTTAATATATCTGCTTTTTTGTAGCGCAAAGATGCGTTTGAAATAGGTAAAAGCATATTCCATTGGCAATATTCTTCAGTTTGTTTTTCATTGCTTTGGTGTGGACCGTTCATTTCACGTAGAAATAATCTTTTAAAAATTGGCGACTTAATCAATTCAAATTTTGGTTGCTTCTTTTTGGCCATTTCTAAAAGTGCCAGATTGTGATTCATGACTTCTATAACGGCTTCTAGATGCTTTCTTTTAAATTGCAAGTTTTGTAAAAGCTCCTCATATGAATTTAAGGATTTCTCTTTATTAGAAGAATTAAGAATCTCCAAAGTTTCACTGATATCAAAACCGGCCTGTCGTAAATATCTTGCCATAAATATGCGATAGGTTTCTTTCAAGTTAAAGCGACGCTGTTTGTTTTTGCCAACCCGCTCAGGCTTTACCAACTTTTTCTTTTCATAGTATTCAATTCCTTTAATCGAAATTCCAAAAAACTTTCCCAACTCTGAAGATGTATACTCATACGGATAATTTGTCTTTTTTTTCAACTTTTATTACCCCTTTGATCAAGCGATTCTCTTTATATATCAATTAAAGCAGAAAAAAAGACCGTGGGCCTAAAAATTTCACGGTCTCTATAAAACTATTTATTATTCTTACTTTTTTAACTTGGAGACTGCATCTTTTGCAGCTGACCGACCAAATACACCACAAATTAGAAGAGACATGCCATCACCATAGTAATCAATCCCCATTACTTGACCATCAGCACAAGAACCGGCTGCATATAAACCAGTAACAGGCTGGTCATCTTGATTAATTACTTGAGCATGCTCATTAATTTTTGCACCCGTATAGCCGTCAGAACAAATTTGTGGCAACCGTAACACGTAATATGGTGCAGTTATTTTGACCATATTATTAGGGTTTTTATGAAAATCTTTGTCTTCCCCCTTGTCGCATAGCATATTATACCTATCAATTGTCTTCTTAAGGTTACTTGGGTTAATTCCAACATCCTGAGCCAATTTTTCAATACTTTCTTCTTTGTAACCAAAATTTTTATTGTGAGCAGTTCTCTTGGTCAAGCCCAATTCTGTCATAATTGGATATTTTTCTGCCGTTTTTTGCCCATAAACTGCATAACCTTCATCGTATCCGTTATACCAGCAGCGTTTGGTAAATTCAAAGGTAAAATCATCTTCTGATGCTAATCGGTTTCCACCACCATCAACCGAAAGAACATCATAATTAGGCAAAGTTGGTGATTCTGGTATAGCTTCTGGAAACTTATCACCAAATGACTTTCCATAAAAGTAATACATGAATTGCAGATAAGGAACCTCAATAATTTTTGCATTAACCTGATTGAAAAACTTAAATGCTGAACCATTTCCGTTTCCAACTCTTACCTCAATATTGGTCATCTTCGGGTTTAATTTTTTAATCAAGCCAAGATTTGCAGTGTAAGATCCAACACATACAATCACGGCAGATGCACGTATTGTAAGCTCATCACCATTTACAGTTGTAGCTTTAACACCTTTAACCACACCATTATCAACAATTAGCTCATCAACCTTAGTACCGAGTCGTAAGTCAACTCCTTTTTTTTGGGCAGAATTTACTAAAACTGTCATCAAAGTTGTACCCATACCCTTAATAGTATGAGCCCGCTTAGTCAATCGAGGCTTTTTTGGCGAAATGTTAACTACTTTATCCCAAGTTAATCCTTGATCTTCCAAAAACTTAATGTAACTCGCCGACTCATTTGCTAATTTACGTAAAAGTTTCGGTTCTATGTTTGGCTCATCACCATAGACTTCCATCAAATCGTCATAAAAATCGTCAGTATTATCTTTAATTCCACGACGTTTTTGTTCGTCAGTATTTGCACCCATTACGAAGCCCTGAGCACGTGAAGTTGAACTGCTATAAGTTTGTCCTGCTTCGAGCAGCATCACCTTAGCACCATCTTCAGCAGCTTCTAATGCAGCACTAAAGCCAGCTAAGCCTGCACCAATTGCGATTATATCAGTGCTCAATTCTTCGTGTTTTGGAGTTGGCTTGACAATAGGACGGTTTGCAAAAGCAGTTGGATTGCCACCAGCCTTATCTATTGCTTTTTCTACGCCCGAAAGATAAGCATTTGAAGAGATAGTAGCACTCGTGATTGCATCAACCGAAGTTGACTGGCTTTTAATAATTTCTTTTTTTAATATATCGAAAGCCATACCACCAATAACTGGTGTATCAGTGTATTTTGGTACACTTATATCTTTAATTTGATTGTCTTTAAAAGTGACTTTTATTAATGCTTTTCCAGAACCTGGAAGACCTTGATTTTCAACAAAAGAAGTTACTGTAATAGAATACGTTCCATCATTCACATTTGTCTCAGTACTCTTCTTAACTCCCTTAGACTGATTTTCGATGTCCTTTAAAGCATCGTTAAAACCCTTAGATGTCCTTGAAGCACCTGAAACTGCATCAACGTGAAATTTTTTGGTTTGATTTGCTTCTTCAACCAACTTTGGTAAAGCAGTTTCACCAATTTCCTTTGTATCATTACTTGAAACAACTTCCACATTGGTAATTTTTTTATCCTCAACCTTACCTTTTACAACAATTTCGCTTTTAAAACCCTTGCCTTTACCTGTAAAAAATTTTTTTCTCATTTTAATAATCTCCTTTTTAATAAATCGCTTACATCATTAATTTTAATTGATGAAGTTACTTCATCGTCAAGGAGAAACGTGAAAATAATCACTAATTCCCTAATCAAAAAGACTCCCATCATTATTGATAGGAGTCTTAATTAATATATAAATCAAATTTATTTCATTTGTTCTTGAACTTCAGCAGCAAAGTCTTCTTGCTTCTTTTCAATA
>CALYQE010000031.1 GCA_945281075.1 uncultured Lactobacillus sp.
TATCGATTAGATACATGTTGGAAAACTGCGAGTTAATAAATTTTTCGTTATTGGCCAAATGAGGTTCGGTTGCGTGGCTGTAATTAGATAAGCTGGTGCCGAAAGTGTTAGCTATAAAGATTGCTATGAATATTAGTATCCAAAATGACCACTTCTTATAAAATGATTTTTAGATTGCATAATTTGTTTTCCTTTTAGATAGCTAAAAACAGTTTTAAGTAATTAAATCAGATATTGGCAATAGTATTATTAAAATTTTATTAATTAGGCTAATTATCCGAAATAAACGGACAGTTGGTCTATTTGTGCAGGAAATTGTAAAAAGCTGCAATTATTATCTGATTGAAAAGGAAAAACTTGTTATATTATGAATAATGGCTAATGAGATTTAAAAAATGAATCTATTCTACCGAGTATTTGTATATTTAAAACACTAGATATTTAAAAATTCACTTAGTACATATGACTAGGTGAATTTTTTAATTATTTATACATTATAAATAATATGTTACTATATTAATAATTTATGCATAATATATAAAAACAATTGTGCTATTTTAAGCAAATACTTAGATTGCAAATAGTTTAGTAGTATTTTTTTCTAAATTTACCAGGTGATAATCCGGTAGCTTCCTTAATTTTTTTGTATAAATGTGATGCGTCTGTAAAACCACATAAACTAGCTATTTTTTCCAACGGAATAGCATTATCTTTTACTAATAAACTTTTAGCTACTTTAACGCGAACTTTTAATAAATAATGATGCAAACTCATACCTGTATATTTTTTAAAGTCTCGAGAAAGTTGGGAAGGACTAATTGAGCAATTATAAGCAATATCACTTATTCTAATTTTTTGTTTGTAGTTTCGATTCATAAATTCTAGCGCAGACTTAATGTAATCAGGCATAGAATGAAAGTCACTTGATAAATTTGTTAATTTGTTTTCCTGTGTTACTGATAAGTCACAAATCAAATTGTAAGTTAAGTTTGATAAAAATGGGTCATTTTGACCGTCGGAATTGGTAGAAATAAGTCTGAAAATTCTTATGAATAAATTCTCAATATTTTTGCGAGGATTAAAAACTGGAAGAGTATACTTAGTAATTTGATTGAAAATCTTTTGCATAAATGGGCTATTGAAGTGAAGAAAGTAAAATTCACTATCGGTAATAGCCTTATAGCTGTTTATTTCTTTACAGTCAAGTAAAACAATCTTATTCTTAGCGTGAAATTCCTGATTACGAAAACAAAACTTCAATTCTCCTTTTTTGATATACATAAGTAAAAATGAGTCCATAAAATCTCTCTTTACCTGATAAGGATAAGTTACCCGATATTCAGCTCCAAACATCGGGTAAAAGTATATTTCGTGAGCTAAATCACTGGGATTGTTATAATATATGCCTTTTTCAACAGTTACGCCACATTCATTTTCGGGAATAAAATCTTTGTACTTATTCATTTTATTCCTTCTTCATTTCTTTATCCTCAGCTGTTTCGCTAGACTGAAAACAGGATTGTAACTCTTCAAGAGACTTTCCACGTGTTTCAGGGATGAATTTAATTGCATAAAACAAAGAAAGAACATTTAATATGGTAAAAATAATAAATGTATTGCTTAATCCAAAATTTGTTAATAAAATCGGAAAAATATAGCCGACTAAAAAATTTGCAAACCAAAGAAAGAAAGTCGCTATGCCCATTGCCATTCCACGAATGCTCTGGGGAAAAATTTCCGATAACAGTACCCATACAATTGGCGAAACTCCACCCTGAAAAAAGATTAAGAAAATTGCCATTAATATCAACATAATATATGGAAAAAGAGAATTATCCTTGAGCAAAAAAGACAAGATACTGATTATTAGCATAGTGGTAGTAGTACCACAAATTGCGGTAATGACCATTTTTCGTCTGTCAATTTTACCCATTAAATGAATGCTGACAATGGTTGCAATGGTTGAAATGATACCGTTGCTGATATTTGCGACTAAGGCTGCAGAATGGCTAAAACCCGCATTGCTTAGAACCGTTGTTCCATAAAACATAATAATGTTAATGCCAATGCCTTGCTGCATAATGCCTAGTCCAATGCCAATTAAAATTAGACGCCGAATCCACGGAACTTTTAAGTCTTTTAGTGTTACCTTTTTTTGTTTATTACTTTTTGCTAAGGAATCTTCTATTTCGGATATTTCAGTTGATACGTCTTCCCTATTGCTACGAATATCCTTTAATATATTCGCGGCTTTTTTATTTTGATGTTTGGTAATCAGCCATCTTGGTGATTCTGGAACTTTGCTTATTCCGACTAAAAGTAAAACTTCTGGAATTAAGCCAAAAGCCAGCATATAGCGCCATACTCCACTGTAGTTACCTAGCATTACGCCAAAAAGAGCATTGATAATGTAAGCCAGTAATTGTCCGCTGACAATCATCAATTCATGATGATTAACAAAATTTCCCCTAATATCTGGGGTAGATAGTTCAGCAAGGAAAACAGGGCTAATGACAGATTCAGCCCCTACAGCTAATCCTAAAATGAATCTAAATAGGATCATTACAATGGCATTGGGAGCAAAAGTGCAACCTAAGGTACCCAAAACAAAAATCCAGGCTGCGTACATTAAAACATGTTTTCTGCCAAATCGATCTGACAATTTGCCACCAATAACTGCGCCAAAAGCTGCACCTAAAGTTATTCCACTAGTAACTAGTCCTTCGTCTGAAGCATTTAAATTAAGCTGATCTGGTCTGCTCATAAAGGCCAGAGAGCCATTAGTTGCTCCTGTATCAATTCCAAAAAGCAGACCACCCAAAGTGATTATCCAACCGTATAATTGTAACTTTTCTTTTTTCTTCTTATTTACGATCTCATCTTCTTTGCCAGAAGACGTAGCTTGATTATTATTCATCGTATCACCATTTCCTAATTCAAAAATAAATCAGTTATAGTGATGCAATCAGTCAAAAATATGCTCGTGAGTAATTTATTCATATTTTTAAAATCATTACAAGTAAATCCGGGTTCAAAAGAAAAAAATGACACTTGCGATTCATTGATATATAAGCATTAGTGATAGTCAGTTTAATTTCTTGAAAACTTTCTAAATTAAGGGACAATCTGGGTAAAGTTGTTATTTTAGGGGCCATCTGAGATAAAAATTTACATTTTTGTGGTTAAAATTTACGCTTTTATTCTTAATAAAGCTCATATTTTCTAGTTTAAATTACTTTTATGCTTGAAATTGTTCTTTATTATTTTTTGCCAAAATATTGGAAAAATCCTTATCTGACGGAACATAAATAAAAGATAAATTTGTGACGAATCTTCCAAAAAAATATAAGCGCTTGCAAAAAGGTTGACTCTAAATAAAATGATTTTTAGTGATTGCAATCACGAAAAAATAGATTTAAAGATCTATGTTACATAGGTATTTATTTTTTTGCTCGTTAAAAAAATAGGTGTGGTTAAGTTTAATCCTATGCTTTTATAAATAATAGCATTAGGTTAGAAAAATTTGGAGATTGCAAAATGCAAGAAGATAGTTATGAAAATAACCATCATGGTTATTTAGTTTTGGTTGCATGGATTGCATGTATGGGAGCTCTTTGCTTCGGTTTTGATACTGGGGTAGTAAATGGGTCCTTAGATTTCATGGCAAAACCAAGTCAGTTAAACTTGTCAGCTTTTGAGCAAGGCGTTGTTTCAAGTGGGCTGACTTTTGGTGCCGCTTTTGGTGCCGTCTTTGGCAGTCCGTTAAGCGATCGAATTGGTCGTAAAAGGCTGATGATTTGGTTAGGAGTGTTATTCACAATTACCGCTTTGGGGTGTGGTTTTGCACCTAATACAATGATTCTGATTATTTTTAGAGTAATTATGGGTCTAGCAGTTGGTGCAACTTCTGCAATGGTACCCGTTTATTTAGCAGAAATTTCACCAGCTGAAGAACGCGGTAAATTTGTAAGCATGAACCAGTTGCTGATTGTCGGTGGTCAAGGACTAGCTTTTCTCATTAATGCCGTTTTGGGCAATACGATTGGTCTTCATGATGCTGCTGTGTGGAGAATAATGCTGGGTATTACGGCTATTCCAGGTGTTTTATTGTGGTTTGGCATGTACCTGGTTCCAGAAAGTCCTCAATGGTATGCAAACAAAGGAATGTTTGGCCAAGCTCTGGAAGCTCTTTGTCGGGTCAGGAGTAAGGCACAAGCAGAAGCTGAGATTAACGACTTAAAAGAAAACGCGGCAAAATTAAAACAAGAAAATGCAGAAAAAGCTTCGTTTAAAGATTTTAAAAAACCCTGGATTTTGCAAATTGTTATTACAGGTTCTTTATTAGGCGTTTTCCAACAATTTGCTGGAATTAACAGCGTCATGTATTACGGTACCAAAATTTTAACTTCTGCTGGTTTTGGTAGCAATACATCATTATATATGAATATTGCAAATGGAGTATTTTCAGTAATTGGCGCCATTGTTGGAATGTATACGGTTGATAGACTTGGCAGAAAGCCATTGCTGCTAATCGGATATGTTTTTTGTGCAGTTGCTTTAGTTGCAATTGCGCTAATTGGCAGTTTTGCCCTTCATACTTCATGGGCTCCATTTGCAGTTTTGATTATTTTACTCATTTATATTGTGATTGATCAGGGGACCCTGGGGCCCGTTACGTGGTTGCTCAATTCGGAGATCTTCCCAGTCCGCTACCGTGGATTAGGAACTGGTATCACGATTTTTGTTTTATGGATGGCTAATTTTATAGTTGGATTAGTTTTTCCAGTTATTCTCTCTATTTTAGGGATATCATCATTCTATATTTTTGCGATATTCTGTCTTATCGGCGCATGGTTTGTCAAAGTTAGGATTCCAGAGACAAAGGGTGCTTCATTAGACAGTATTGAAAAATTCTTCCGTGAAAGATATGAAAAACAAAAATAAGCAACTAAATAATTTATTTAGTAAGGAGAAATATTATGGCCGAATATAAAATTGATAAAAATATTAAATTAGGTATTTGTCCTATTGGTTGGCGCAATGATGATATTCCATCAATTGGTGCTGAAAACACTTTTCCTCAACTCTTAAGCGATGCCGCATTAGCTGGCTTTAAGGGTGTAGAAATGGGTGGCTTTTTCCCAAGCACAGATGAAATAAATTACGAACGAAAATTGCGTCACATTGAAATTGCTGGTCAATGGTTCAGCAGTTTCATTATTAGAGACGGTATTGAAAAAGCAACGGCTGACTTTGAAGAGCACTGCAAGAAACTACAGGCTCTAGGAGCTCACATTACTACAGTTTCAGAGCAAACTTATTCAATTCAGCAAACAAGTAAAAATATTTTTACGGATAAACCTTACTTTACGGATAAGGAATGGGATGAAGTCTGTGAAGGCCTGAATAAATATGGTGAAATTGGTAAGAAATATGGCGTAAAAATCGCATATCATCACCACATGGGTACCGGCATTCAAACTTTTGAAGAAACTGAAAGACTTATGGACAATACTGATCCGGACAAGGTTGGTCTGGTATTTGATACAGGTCATGCTTTTGTTTCAGAAGGTGAAGTAATGCCGATGCTTAACGCATTTATTGACCGTGTTGTCCATGTACACTTCAAGGATGTTCGTAAAGCTAAAGAAGATGATTCAAAGGCAAGAGGATTGTCGTTCCAAGATGCATTTATGAATGACATGTTCACTGTACCAGGTGACGGTGATATTGACTTTAGGCCAATATTTAAGGCACTAGCTGATCATCACTATACAGGTTGGATTATGGTTGAGGCAGAACAGGATCCTAAGAAGCATAATCCATTTGAAATGGCATTAAAGGCACATAAGTATATGGAAGATGAACTGTTTGCACCATATAGAAAGTAAAAATAAGCAATCATAAGTTAACAAGTATTTTTATCACTTATAACGTTTACTAGTTAATATCAAGAATGCAAATTTACCCGAACTGTAAACATCTAATTATTTGAGTAGTTCTTTTAAAAATTCATAATAATGATAAATTCACTAGTTTTTAGATTAATATAACATGCTTGTTTAATTAAATTTTTTAAATTAATTTACGCCTAATTTGCCTTAAAAAAAGAGAGGTTTTTAATAAATATGATAATTGATAAGTCCATAAATTGGGATAAAGTCTACGATGTAGTAGTGTTAGGCTTTGGTGGTGCTGGTGCTAGTGCAGCCAGATTTGCTGCAGATGACGGTGCAAAAGTTTTGGTAGCAGAAAAAGCTCCGGAAGGCCATGAGGGTGGTAATACCAGATACTCGGGCCAAAATGTTGGTTATACCCCAGATCCAGAAAAGTTCAGAACATATTATAAGCAGCTTGCGCAAGGCTTCCACATTGATAAAGACGTGGAAGATACTGTAATCAAGGGCTTGTCAAACATGAAAGATTACTTCTCTAAATACTTAGAGGTAGAGCCGTTTGTATTTGGTGAACATCCGAATGATAACCCGTTAAGTCATACTGCTGATAATCAAACGACCGCAACACACCCAGAATTCACTAATTCTTCAGCTTCCGAATTAATGACTGTTCATAATGGAATGTTTGACTCTGCACTATGGACTGTGCTTAGAGAGAGGGTTATTGACAGGATGGATAATATTGACGTTTGGTTTGAATCGCCAGCCGTTCATATTATTCAAACCCCTGATAAAACTGTCGTTGGTGTTCAAATCAAGAGAAAGGGCAAAGTGAGAAATATTGGAGCACGAAATGGTGTTGTTCTTTCAACTGGTGGCTTCTCGAATAGTAAAATTAAAATTCAAGATTTTATCGGTGAGCACCATTTAGCTCCAGTGGGAACTCTTTACAACACTGGTGATGGTATTGACCTTGCAATTGAAGCTGGTGCTAGATTATGGCATATGACTACTTATAACTCAGCTGGCATCGTTGGTGATTTAACATTACCAGTGCATGAAGGTGAGCGCAGTATTTTCCAGCCAGCCGATATTGATGCTAAAGAAATGTACACAGGTAGCATTTTCTTAGTTGGTGATGATGGTACTAGATATTGTCGTGAAGATATATTTAGTATAGAGGGCTGGTTCTACAATCATGGTCAATGGCGGACGCCGCAGGCTCCAATTAAGCCGTACGTTGTTTTTGATCAAAAGCAATACGAAAGACTGGCTAAAATAGATCACGTACCATATCAACGAGCACTAAAGAATTTCTTGATAAGTGCTGACAGCGTTGAGAAACTGGCAGCCAAAATCGGTGTTGAAACAGAAACGCTAATTTCAACAATTGATATGTTTAATTCTTACGCTGAATCCGGTAACGATCTAGATTACCACCGTGCAGCTGATACCATGGAGAGATTTGACGCAACGCATACTGTATATGCTTTGCCTATGGTTCAATCAATTGCGCAAACGCATGGTGGTCCAAAGAGAAACGGCAAGGCTGAGATCATGGATCCATTTAACAATGCGATTCCTCATTTTTATGGTGCAGGTGAACTAGGAAGCAACATTGTTAGGATTTATCAAGGTGGTGAAAACCTTGCTGACTGTCTGATATTTGGTAAGGTTGCAGGTGAAAATGCTGCCAAGGTAAAGCCCGACAGAAATAATGTGTTTGACGACAACAGTGATGTCACCTCAGGTGCATCTGTAAAAGAAGACACTGACTTATCTACCGATTTGAAGAAAAAATATACCGTTAAGCTGGACAAAAACCAATTTCTTGGCGTAAGTTCTGCTGGTATGGGCAATGATATCGTTGTCCGAATCACTGTAGATGATGACTTGAACCTGAAAAATGTTGAAGTTTTACAGGAAAGCGAAAGTGAAGACTATGGTAAGCGTGCGATTAAGACCTTGCCAAAAATCATGGTAGAGAAAAACACTTATGATGTTGATGTTGTTTCAGGAGCTTCTTCTTCGAGTCGAGCTATGAGGGAAGCTGTTAAAAACGCTTTAGATTCGGCAAAGGAATTCCATAGTAAATAAAATTTTATTGACAACAAATATGCGATGTGTAAAACACATTCGATGACATACTAAAATATTTGCTAAAACTCGTAGTTAACTTTTTCAGAATGATTAATGCAAACATTCAGCTGATTAGTTCTACGAGTTTTTTGGTAAAAAGCAAAAATAAGGAGATTGCTATGTTGAAAGGAATAATCCCTGTATCTGTTTCTGCAAGGTTAATAAGAAACTGTAAGAAAAGCACACCAGTTTTTGTCAGTGGCAGGCTCTTATCCTTAATGACTTTAGGTAGGGATAATGAAGGTCTGATTACTAGGCGTGAATATTTACAATACTTTACTACTTTGAGTATTGAAACAGATGCGGTATTAATTGCTGATGGTCAGACTGGTTTTGGTAATGAATTAAGTGCACGAATGACAGCAGAGGAGCTGGGCAATGCTGGCGCGAAATACTTGGTAATAAACGACCAAATTTGGCCTTCAACATCGGTAAAGATTTCAGGCTCAATTGCTAAAAAAATTTTCATTAATACTGTCAAAGCAGCCATATATGGTGCTGAAGATTATAATCTGCAAGTTGTTCCTAAACTGGAGGGAATTAATGAGTATGGCTATAGTGAATTATTAAATCGTATTCAGGCATTGTTGCAATTAGGAATTACACAGATTATTGTTTCACGCTCTAATAAAAGTGACTTGCTTAAACTTAAGCAAACAGCATTTTTTAATCACTTAGGAATAGCGCTGGACGATCGAGCAATATCTTTTACTGAGGCCCGTGAATTAAAACCTTCATTTATTCTGCCGGTCAGGCAGACAATTGATCAGATTGAAAAAGCGGATAATGAAATATTGAGTTTTTAATTTAGGGGGGAATAACAATGAAAAACAAAGCACAAATAATGTGTTCGGCTTTTAATGATTTAGTTCACGAAGGTGATAAAATCCTCAAATTACCAATTGCCGGCAATGGACTATCAGCCAAAGTATGTGAAAAAGCGGGTGCAAGGGCCATTAATTTGACTGGCTTTGCAGTTAATTCTGCTTATGGTCAGCCCAACATGGGATTTGCTGATTTTTATGCATTATTTAATCAGGCAAAAGAGATAATTGATAGCGTTGATATTCCTGTTTTATGTGATGTAGGTACCGGTCATGGTTTTAGGGAAAATATTGCGAGAACTACGCGTAGCTACGAAGCCATTGGTGCAGCAGGAATTTACATTGATGACGGAGTCTGGCCTAAAGCATGCGGCATGATGGCGAAAACTATGATTGTGCCAATACCCGAAATGGTAAACAGAATTTACGCTGCAGTTGCAGCCAGAAAAAATAATGATTTTACAATTATGGTTCATACATCTTCTCGTGATATTTGTAATATTAATGAGACAATTAATAAATGCAGCAATTACGTTAAGGCAGGCGCTGATATGCTGTTCATTGATAATATTGCAAGTATTATGGAAGTTAGCAAAATTATCAGAGAAATTCCAGATACACCATTGCTAATAAATGCCTGCTCACTGAAAGAACCTATCAGCATGAATGAGTTGCTTAAATTAGGCGTTTCCATAGTAACATTCGATGATAGCACGTTATATGCAAGTGTAGAAAAAGAGCAGGAGACGCTTAGACAAGAGCTTAAGTGTACAACTGTTTCAAAAAAGCAGAAAACTTGTAATGATGCAGCACGTTTTTCGCGTCTTGTTGGGACTGAAAGTATTGCTAATCTCGAAAAAAAATTCAAGATATAATTGGGATATTTTCATGAAAAAACAAAGACTAACAATTAAATTTATCACTATTATCGTTTTATTTTGGTTTGCGCAATATGTTTATATTCCCTACCAAACTCCCTTTTTGACAGCTATCAATGTAGCTTCAAACCTTATTGGTCTTGTTGTAGGAGCCTACGGTTTATCACAGTTGTTGCTTAGAATACCAATAGGCATGCTAGCAGATTGGTATTTGAATCACAAATTACTTATCATTTTTGGAACATTTCTTTCCGGATTTGCTTCTTTGATAAGGTTAGTTTTTCCAAATGGAATAGGATTTTTAATTGGTAATATTATTTCAGGAATTGCTAGCTCAACTTGGCTGTCCTTTATGCTCTTTTTTTTAAAAATTAACACTAAAAATAGTAAAGTAGAAAATATGGCAATTCTAGTAATGTTTAATAATATAGGAATGCTTTTAGGATTTATAATTTCCAGTATTTTTTATGGGCAATTTTCGATGTCAGGTTTATGTTTATTTAGCATTATAGCTGGAATACTAGCTTTTGCATTATCCATAACGCTACCAGATGTTGCCTTTTCAACTAACTCTGGTCAAAATCTCTGGTCTAATTTTTTTCGAGTTGTAAAAAACAAGACTTTACTGATATGCGGGCTTCTTGCATTTATTCAGCAGGGTGTCCAGATGTCAACCACAATGTCTTTTACCACTCAAGTTATTAAAGAAATTCATGCACCAGAATATTCTGAGGGTCTTTCTTCAATTATCTTCATGATGGCAGCAGTTATATTTGCGCAAATAACCTCTTCAAGGCTTCTTTCCCGATTTTCCAAAAAAAGCATCTTGATAGTTAGCTATATTCTGTTAGCAATTTACTGCTTTTTGGTACCAATCACAAAGAATATTTATTTAATCTACTTTTTACAGCTCATACCAGGAATTGGTACAGGGACGCTGTTCGCAATTCTAAATGCTGTGGCGATTTCTGAAGTACCACAAGCCGCATTGTCAACTGCAACTGGTTTTTTTCAATCTATTTATGCGTTAGGGATGACATTATTTCCAATTCTAGCAGGCCAATTGCGTGCTAAATATTCAATGATTACAGCATTTTATGTATTAGGGATTGCTTCATTAATAGGTGGATTCATAGTACTGCTTTTTGGGGATAAAAAGACGAAAATATTTAGTTAGTTTTTACATTTTATAAATATTTATTTACATTGTGAGAAGTTTATAAAGCTCTATAATGAATTTTGTATCAAGTAAGCGAAAGCGCTTACCTAAAAATAACTTAAGTCTTAGGAGGCAAATTATGACACTTAGAATAGGTATTATTGGTTGTGGTTACAAGGGAACCGACCATGTCGAACGTGTTGCAAATAGTATTAACGGCGCAACACTAGCAGGTGTGGCTGACATCAAACAGGAACGTGCAGCAAAACTGGCAAAAAAGTTTAACTGCAGGCAATTCAAAACGGGCGATGAATTGATTGAATCACCTGATATTGATGCAGTCATGGTTGTTACTCGTCCACACGATACTCATGTACCATTTGTTCTTAAATCTCTTGAAGTAGGTAAATACGTCTTTAGTGAAAAGCCACTTTCAACTTCCGCTGAGGACTGTAAGCGTGTTGTTGAAGCTGAAACCAAAATCGGTAAGCGAATGGTGCAAGTAGGCTTTATGCGTCGCTATGATAATGGCTACCGTCAAATCAAGAAGGCAATCGATGAAGGAACGTATGGCAAACCATTGGTTCTTCACATGACTCATAGAAACGAAACTACAGTTTCAGACTATTATGACAACGATGCAATTGTTGAAACAGCTATTCACGAATGCGACATCATGCACTGGTTGGTAGGAAGTGACTATGACAAAGTTTCTTGCTTTATTCCAGGCGCACAGACCAAGTATACCCACAAAGGTTTGAAAGACCCACAAATTATGACTTTCGACACTAAGAGCGGCGTACATGCTGACCTCGAAGTTTTTGTTAATAACCATAACAGCTATGACATAAACTGTGAAGTCGTTTGTGAAGAAGGTAATATTGCTTTGACTAGTCCAACATTCACATCAGTCAAGACACAAGAAAGATTCCAGACTTCAATTCCACAAAATGACAGCTTTCGCTTCCGTCAGGCCTTTGACTCTGAAATTCAGGATTGGGTAAATGGAGTTTTGGCCGATCATCTTAACCCAACTGCACCTACAACTTGGGATGGTTTAATGGCTTGCGTCGCAGCTGATGCTTTAGAGAAGTCACGCGATAACGGCTTTGTTAAGGAGCCAGTTATTTTACCAGAGAGACCAGCTCTTTATGAAAACAAGTAATAAGATAAGAAGAAAAAAGAGGTCTTTTAATGAAATTAGCATATGATGCTTCGATGTTTCGTGATAACACACCTCTTCATGAGACAATTGACAAAGTAGCTCAGTTGGGTTACAAGTACCTGGAATTAGCTCCAAGACAAGACTTTTTCTGGTTTTACCAATATCCGAAGGCAAATTCGGCCATGATTGCTGATGTTCGCAAATGGTGTATGGATGCAGGAGTACAAATTTCATCGTTGGTACCTGTCCAGCAATGGTCATCGCCAAACGAACAGGAACGCCAGGCAGCAGTTCGCAATATGAAGAGAACTATTTGGCTAGCATCAGAATTAGGAGTCGATATAATTAATACTGAGTTTTCTGGCGATAAATATAATTCTGTAACCTCTGAAGGTCAATGGTATAAATCGATGGAAGAATTGCTTCCAATTTTTGAAAAAGAAGGAATTCGTCTTGAGATTCAGGCTCATCCAAATGACTTTGTCGAATCAAGCTATGCCGCAGCTCAACTTATTCGTTCATTAAATTCAGATAATGTAGGACAAGTATTGTGTTCAGCACACGCTTTCTATTCAGATGCTGGTAAGGGTGATGTGCGTCAAGAAATTTTGGATTCAAAAGATATTTTGAGCCACATATTAATCGCAGATACATTTAATTTTGCTGGATCATATGGATTACGATACACAATTAATCCTCCTGGTGCCCCCGTTACAATTCACCAACACCTCAATCCAGGTGAAGGTGAAGTAGATATGGATACATTCTATGCTACTCTTCGTGAAATTAACTTTGATGGTATTGTTACGAACAACGTATTTATGTGGCCTGACCGTATTGAATGGTCAAATGAAAAAACATTAAAGTCTATTAAAGAAGGACTTCATATAAACTAAAAAGGAGACAGTTATGCTTTCTTACGATGACTTTTGTATTAATAGAAAAGCAGCACCAGGATTAGATTTAAAAGATTTTATTCGCATGGTTGCTGATTTGGGGATCAAGTATATTGAATTACGTAATGATATTACAGGTAAAGTTGATAACTCCACAATTTTAGATGATTACCAGCCAGAGGAGATCAAGGACCTGCTTGATGAAAAGGGCATTCAGGTCGTTGATATCAATGCTCAGGGCAACATGGATTTAGTAACAAAATTAGATGAAAATATCACTAGTTTGGAAGAAATGATTCGTATTGGTCGCGTTTTAAAAGTTAAGAACATTTTATTTTGTCCTGTTAGGGATGAAAATGATTCAAGAACTAGTGAAGAAAAATATCAAGGCGCAGTTAACAACATGAAAGCATACTCAAACTTGCTAAAGGAAAATGACATGAGCGGCTTGCTTGAGCCCTTGGGTTTTATGGATTCTTCCCTTAGAACCCCTTGGCAAGCTCAGGATGTTATCAAAGACGCTGGTGTAGATAACTTTAAACTAGTAGCCGACAACTTCCATTACTATTTAGCTAATGTTACTCAAAAAGATTTCGACACAAAAATTGATCCACAAATGGTTGGTTTGGTTCACCTAAGTTCGGTCATCAACCATAAGAAACGTGAAAACTTAGATGATGCTGACAGAATCATGCTAGATGAAAATGACATAATGCGTGCTGATGTTCATGCAAAAATGTTCGAAAATAGTTCTTATGACGGACTATATTCATTTGAGCCTTTTTCACCTGAACTATACAAATGGGATGCCAAAAAGGCTAAAAAAGAAATTATTCACAGTATTAATTTAATTAATGCTAACTAATTTGAATCAAATACTTACTTCATAATCCAATTCGTTTATCAAAAATAAAGTTTAATAAAACAAACAGTAGACTTATCAAAATCAAACCCTTTCAAAGTTTTTGCTTAACTTTCTAATCGCAAAACGTATCAGACTGGTTATTAGCCTGATACGCTTTTTTATTGAATTCTTTAAATATTGTAGCTATGTTTAAAAAACTTCTTAATATAAAAACCTGTTAACAACTTATCCATCTAATAAGTCATTAACAGATTATTTTTTATTCTTTATCCCGCAATAATCTTTTCTATGCTACTTGAGATTTCTTTCTTGCATTTATCATAACTCCAGTCATTAATTTCAGGAGCACATGGTTCAAAAGAATAAAGACCAAAATAGTTGCTTTCTTTAAACCAATTTGCTTGCTCTACTGATTTCATTACATCATCTTTATTATCAGAAATAAAGTAGCGGTCAGCGTCGTCTGCCTCTTCAGGGTTCTTGTTAGTCGTGATTGAACTGAGGTGGATTAAACCAACCCGGCTGACATCAACTTTTTTTGTAAAGTCATCTTTAGTAACACCTGCCTTATAGTAATGGAAAGTATCGGCAATTAACTTGAAGTTTTTAGCATCGGCTTCTTGAAGAATTCTTTGTGCAACCCACGGAAAGCGGAGTGATGAGTCACCAAAGCCAAGTGGCTCAACAAGTCCGTTTACACCCACTGCACCGAGAATATCAGAATAAATACGAATATTGTGAACTAAATCGGCAAATTTTTGCTCGTCAGTTCGAATATCATCGGTGTTTCGAATAGGAGTAAAAAGGATGTTCTGCGCACCAATTTTCTGCGCAATTTCCGTTAATTTAGTGACTTCTTGCAGTTTTTGGTTCCAATTACTTTGATCATCTAAGTTAAATTCGGCAGAAATATTGGCGACATGTACATCATAGTTGCGCTGCAAGTTGTTAAATTCATCAGTAGTTAAATCATCTAAAAAATTACTGCCTTGATGAATATCAGTGCGAAGTTCAATATTGTGAACACCCACATCATTTGCTAATTTAACAAATTCGGGTAATGAGAGACCGCCGGCACAACAACGATTAACACAAAAATCATTTAATTCTAGCATAGTTGTTTCCTCCTATATTTTTTTCAGCAGTTCAATACTGGTTGTAAGATTTGCTTTAGCTTTTTCGTAATTCCATTTACGTAATTCATTGGAAAATGGTTCAAAGGAAAATAAACCGTCAAACTGGCTGTTTGCAAACCACTTAATAGTATCGTAAGCACTAATATTATCGTGATTTGGATCACCTAAAAGTACCCGATCTTGATCTGTCAGTTTTGATTTTGGTCTTTTAACTTCAACCGTACTCATGTGGATTAGTCCTACTTGACTAACATCCAATTTTTCGTCTAAGTCCTTTCGTGTAACGCCACCCATAAACCAATGAAATAAATCTGCAACTACTTTAAAGTTATCGGCTCCTGCTTCTTTAATAATGTCAATGGCTCTAAAAGGTGTTCTTACAGAGCTTTCTGGGAAGCCTAAGGTTTCAAAAAGTCCAGACATTCCTTCTTCTTCAAGTTGCTTTGCAAAAACCTTGACTGTCTTGACGCCTTCGGTAAATTTTTCATTATTGCTGCGATAATCATGCTTATCCATAACTGGACAAAAAAGTATTTTTTTTGCACCAATGCCCTTAGCAATTGTAATCATTTCATTTAAGTCTTTAAGATTATCCTCTTTTTGCGACAATAGATCAGTACTGCCTAGTGAGTTGATATCTTCAACCTGAACGTCATACTGTTTTAACAAGTCGTTGAACTCAGAAATGCTCATTCCGTCCAAAATGTTCTTATTATCTGGCTCACTACCCAGGTCATTGCGCAATTCTACGTGCTTAATTCCTAAATCATGTGCTAGTTTAATAAAATCCGTAATTGGAAGACCGGGAGCAGACTTCCGATTAAGACATAAATTTGAGTTATTGATCATTGAAAACCTCCATTTTTAAAGTTCTATTTTTCCACTATAAAAGCGTTTTCCATAATCAATAGTAGATAATAAAAGAAGGTTGGTAAATGTAAAAACCGCGCACATAATTGTACTTTTATATAGTGTAAAATGCTGTTAACAAAAGTTAGCATTATGAAAAAGTATGTACCATAATTAAATGTTTACGATAGTTTAGCTTAAACAAAGTGAACTGAGAGGATAAACTATTCAATTAGAGTTACAAAAAAGCAAGTTTACCAATTAGGCTGACTTGCTTTTATTTTAGTTTTAAGTTTATAGCAGTATTAAAATACTAAGCTTTGCTTTGATGTTTATTTCTCATTGAATTTTTGCGTTTCTTGTGCTTTTTTAAGCTTTGAAAGTGCAATCGGTTCTCCAAATGGCAAAGTAGGTAATTTAAGTACAAGCCAAATCAAGAGTGGTAATAGACCTATTTCAAGGTACCCGATAACTGATACAGCCACTCCAAACCACAGAAAGCAAGAGCGGATAATTTTTATATAATAAAGTATCCGGTTAATTTTCCAGTCTTTTTGGTTTTTGACCTTAAAATATCTGATTTTTGACGCTTTTTTTTGATGATCATTATTACTGTTAATGCGGCTTTCTTGAACGGTATTTTTTTCGTTAAAAAACTTAGCAGAGTTTGCTTGCCTATTTGTCGCACTTTTTGTTTTGATTTTTTGACTGTTGGCTTCAGTAAATAATTTTCGTGAATCAATGGTAGTTCGGCTGTAAAGGGCATTGTACACTTTTTGCTTCGGATGTGCCCAACCCATACCGCGTTTCCCGTAATTAGGAATGATTGCTTTTTTTAGAGCTCTCGTAGCTCTACCCTTGGTTCTTGCAGCAATAGATTTTTTGAGACTTGGCTTTCTTAGACCTACTTTTATCATTGTCATTAACCTCTTTTTTTAATATTCCCATTTGCATAGTGTATAGCCTTGACGAATAGCCTGCCCTAACTTCATACTAGTAATATTTCCGTTTGCAGGTCTTAAGCCTCTGCAGTCTGGATCAAAGTGATACCTTCTGCCGGAATTTGGTGCTACATAGACAGTTTGATTGTTACGCTTGTTTTCAGCAGATTGCTTTTGTTGTTGCTGTTTTAGTTGTTTCTGCTGTCTTTTTCTTTGCAGCTTTAACTGCCTATTATGTCTTATTTTAGCTTCTTTTTGAGCCCTTGCAGCTAAGCTTTTTTGTCTTGCTTTTCTTTGAGCAGTTTCCTC
>CALYQE010000032.1 GCA_945281075.1 uncultured Lactobacillus sp.
TTTATCAAAATCATCTGAGTTATAGAAATAATCTGTGTAAACTTTATCTGACATCTTTGTCTACCTTTCAGTTAAAAAATTTAGCAAAAAAATTTTAAGTTCCACTTTAAATTTTAAGCTTAGTGAAAACGCTTGTAAAGTGAGAAAAGACAACAGATTAATTCCCAAAAACTGATTTGCTTTTTTTGTTCAAATTGAAACGATAAACGTTATTTTATTGACAACGAATTCAGGCTCTGCAAGAATGAATGCTTAACCGGGAGCAGGTTAATAAAAACGCATGTGTATCCATCTTTTCTAGTCAATTGTTTTTTTAAAATAATTGTAAATGGAATAAAAATAAATTGTTTTTAGTGCCAAATTTGAGTATCGTATAGAAGACCAGTAATAATTGATAAAATCAGAAGGAAATTTTATTTTGAAGATTAACTTAACCGATTTAACAACCAAAATTGAACAGCAGGATTATTTGCAAGACTTGGAAAGCATTAAATATACTGACCTCAACAAGTCTAAGGCCAAGAGGCGGCAAGCAGCTGAAAAAATGGTCAAAGAAATTGCCGCTGCACTTAAACATAATTCATTAGCGCACATTGCACTTGAAGTGACGGGTCAGCGACCAGTGACTTTTGCTTTAGAAATTAATCTCATCAACTTGCCGTACGCTAATTACAAAAAGATTGCCAACTTTTTTGAAGAAGGTAAAGACTATCCGGTTTTTGTTTACTTTGAAACGCAATCCGAGCATTTAAACGCGTCGAATTTCAGAATTGATCAGTTGGCAACGGAAGACGAAATTAGTCAGAATGAAGAGTTAGTGATTGATCGACTGGCAGAAGCAATTGAAGAAAAGCTCACTTTAGTGCGCGAGTATAAGAAACCTGAGCCGGCAGTTAAGAAAGCAGAAACCAAAACGACCAAGGCAAAAAAGAGTACGAAGACCAAGAAAAAATAGCAGTGCTTTCATGATCTTGCCCGCGCTATTGGAACTTTATTATGCTATTCAAAAAGAACTTTTTACAATATAATTAAAGCTATTACAGGAGGAAGTTATGTTTAGCTGGAATTTATTGGGCGTTTTATTATGGGTAATAATCATCTTGTATCTGGTGTTTGTTGTTCAAAATATCCGCAAGCGTCGCATTATGATGATTATCAAAAAACACCAAAAGTATAGTTGGCCGAATTTTTTGCTTGACCTGCTCGAAATAGCGGTTTTCCTAGTCGGTATCTGCTGGCTTTTTAATAAGACCTTGCTCGACAATCCCGACCTTGAGGATCAGAGCATTATCAGTTCTAAGGTTACTTACCAGCCGCTAGTGATGAATACCGGTGCGGGCAACTCAAGCTACGTGACTATTAATTCAAAAAAGAAAAAGATCAGTACTCAAACATATACTTATTACCGCGCTGGTAAAAAGTCAATCGTTTCGAGTGACTTTGCCACAGTTGCGTACGGAAAAAATCCACTGGACCTCAATGCTGCGCGCATTCCTTACCAAAAAAAGAAACTGCAAAAGATGGATCGACGATACCAGCGCGCCTATGTTGCGATTTATACGGCAACCTATAAGAAAGTCTGGCAAAATGGTTTGGGCATGCATGCCGGTCACACAGCAACCAGATATTATTTAATCAGAATTCCAGATGCTTCCTTTATTAAAGAAAAATAGCAAATAATCAAAAAGAGTGAAAACTGCCTTAACAGTTTTCACTCTTTTTAATGTTTACGGGCTTGAATTAATAAGTTGCCTTCAATAAAGGCCAAAATTAAACTGGCGGTTAAGAAATCGATCACATTGCCGGAAGAAAAAGCAGCTAAGAGGATAAAACCGCTTGAGACAAGCAGCGAGCTGACCAGATAGGTGCGCGCTTGTTGATAACGCAGCCACCGGTAAGCAGCGTAGGCGAAAACAGCTAGATATGGTCCAACAAAAAGGAGCATGCCAATCCAACCGAGTGAGTAGATCTGTGCGGTAAAGTCACGCTCAAGGTTGAAGATATTATTTTCACGAACGTAGGAAATGCCTAAAAAGCGGTCCCACCGGTTGTTGTTGGTTTTAACTACCTGGTCGAGCATTGCCTGTTCCAAGCGGCGATTTTCCATGCGCTGCTGACCTGGTTCATTGAGGATTTTCAGCCAAAACTCAGGATCATATTGATAAGGATAGCTTTTAAAAACAAATTTGGGGTTAAGTGCATAGGCTTGGTAGTTGTCTTTAATAAATTCGCGTAAGAAGGCTTCGCGTTTTTGACTGGTCGGATATTTTTTCAATCCGGCCGCTAAAATTTTGTTCTCATCAGCTAAATCATGATCAGATTGCTTGGCCAAATAAATTTCGTAGTTGTAGCGCTGAATTGCGGGGCCAAACGGCAGAATTGCTAAAGAACCTAATTCAAGCAAAACAACGACCAGTAAAGGCCAACCACCTTTGCTCACGTCTTTAATGAAATAGCGGTGAATGACAAAGACAACCAAACTAATGATAATTCCGCCAATTAGTCCAATAGCTGCCACCTTTGTGCCAATTTCAATCATTGCGAGGGCCTGAATAATGTTTAAGGTGATCGTTAGCCAGTTAAAATTGGTAAAAAGGTAATAAATCATTAACGGCAAAAGCATGAACAAAACTGCCGAAATCATATTAGTAAAATTGAAAAAGCCCTTTGATGCCATATGAGAGTAGCCGATGTTGTGATCGAAAAACCACTGAAAAATATTGGCACTGATTGTCCCCGTTTCGTAGGACTTTAGCGAAACAACAAATAAATTAGATAAAACAATTGTGCCTGAAAAAAGTCCGGAAAGACCCTCAATCACCAAGCGCAAGTGCTGCTTGTCAAAGCCAAGCTGGTCGGTAAAATACAAGACAATAAGCGGCAGCGCCATGCGAATTAAATAAAAAAGCTCGCCGGCACTTGAATAACCGTAGTTGCTGGGATTGACGCTGGTAAAGCTGCGCACGTGAACAAGGTGCAAGGCAGAATAAATGGTCAAAAGTAGCAGGTAGCCAATTAGCCATTTTTGCTTTGCTAGTGTTTGCCATGAACGCTTTTGACTAAAAAAGAGGCAGATCAATACGCCCACCACTAAAATGCGGATAATTGTCGGCAGTGTAAAAGGAAGCAGGCTTGCCAAAATGCCGTGGTAGAACCAATATAGGTCTAAAAATGGTTGAATTAAGATAAACCAGAATAAAATGGTTTTTGCTTTGTCTTTCACTAATTTTCTCCATAAATTAAATTTCTCACTACGCTAATTTTAGGCAAAAAAAGGAGAAAAAAAAAGAGCAGTGATTGCTCAATGCTCCTTTTTTATTAAAAAATATGATTTAATTGCTGCTTTTATCCTGCTCGTCAGCTGCATCATTTTTTGCTGGCGTAGCGATCTTTTCAACCTTCACGTCGCTTTTGGCTTTGGCTTGAATTTCTTTGATTTTGCGCTTAGGCGCAGCTTTTAAATTTTTAAAGTTAACGACAATTTTATGGTTAAGGTCGCTAACCGCGGTTTCATCGGTTTCATCAAAATCAATGATCGTCAACAAAACAGAATTTTCATAGATCTTTTCGACTTTACCTAAGAACGGTTTAGCAAGTTCTTCTTCAGACTTGGCGCTCAAAATATCGTTTAATTTGATCTCAGCTTTTTTCATGATAAATAATACTTCCTCTCTTGCTCGTATTTAACTATCTAGCAAGCTAGTTTACTAATAACACTTTGAAAATCAAAATGTAAAGCACCTGCTTATTTCAGTGAAATTTTATTTTTAAGTTTGTCTGATTGCGTTAGGGCTGTCATGTTCATGACCGTCCCGTTTAATTGGTAGCAAAAAAATCAGTTGGTTTCTTGTCTTTTGCATTATTAAAGTATATATCGATTGGCGGTCGAGGTAAAGCAACATCTTTGCGATAATTTGTAAAGCAATGTGATAAGTTCTTGACGGTTAAAAAGCCTGTCGTGCTAGGCACGTCGCGGTTTTATCTGTTTAATAGACATAGCCGCAGTTCGTTCTGTATAATAAACAAAGATTATCAAAGCAAATTGTTTTCAATGAAGGAAGTCTGGATTTTGCAAAAATTAATTTTGATTGCCGGCCCCAGTGGCGCAGGTAAAACGACCATTTCGGAATATTTAACCCAAAAATTTAATGTTCCGCGGGTTTTAACCCATACGACAAGACCAATAAGAAAAGATGAAAATCCAGATGTTTCCTATTATTTTGAAGATGAGGCCAGCTTTCGCAAGCTGCATTTTTTTGAGCAGGTAAAATATGGTGAATACCACTACGGCTCTAGCAAAGAGGCCTTAACTGAAGCTTGGAAAAAGCACCAGTTGGTTTCATTAATCGTCGATATTAAGGGGGCTGCTTCATATCTTCATGACATTCATGGCCAAGTTTATTTTTTATACGTCACAACCAGTCACAAAAGTGAATTGGAAAAGCGCCTATTAAAGAGGGGTGAAGATCCGGCCAAGATCAAAAAAAGGCTTAGCGGCAGCGAACTAAATCTTCTGCCTGCTGCACTGACAAAAGATGCACATGTCTTAATTAATGATAACTGGCGCGATACTCAAGAAAAGCTTGATGCAATGATGTCTGTTCTTTTAAAATAAGCAAATTTACGGTGTTTCAAAAAAATTCTTAATGTTTTGTAGCTCATTTGAAACGAATGTGTAACATTTAGTGGGTACTATGTAGTTTGTAAGTACAAAATGTAAGCTATCAAGAAATTGGTTATGGCAATTTCTTAAAAACATTTTGAACAATTTGTTAGGAGAAAGAGTTTAGTTTTGGAACACGGAAAAGGTTTAATTAAGTTATTTGCAACGATCGCTTTGATTTTTACTGGTGCAGTTACAGTAGCTGTTGCCACTACAAATAAAGTAGCAGCTGCTACTGTAACCCAGAAGCGCAATGCGGTTGTCAAGCTCGCTAAAAAGCAGGTGGGCAAGGGTTATGTCTACGGTGCAACTGGGCCTTATGCTTTCGACTGTTCTGGTTTGGTTCAATACGTTTATCGGAATGCAGATGGAACTGTTTTACCTAGAACTGCTGCTTCTCAAGCTGTTTTAGGTAAAAGAGTAGCAATGACCAAACTGAAAAAAGGTGATCTGTTATTCTGGGGTTCAACTTATTCACCATATCATGTTGGGATTTACGTTGGTGACAATCAATATGTTCATGCCGCCACTCCTAGTCAAGGTGTGAGAAAACAAGTTCTAAGCACGTGTTTTTATCCGTCTGCTGCTAAACGTGTAATTGAATAAAGCAAGTTTAAATGGCTAATCCTAACCAAAGAATGACTTCATTTCGGGACTAATGTTCCTAATGAGGCTTTTTTATTTTCTAGTATTATTTTTGTAACAGCTTTGTAATAAAAAGCGAGTAAAATTTAATCTGTAATGTGGAAAACAAAATAAATTGGTTAATGATCTACTTTCGAGTAAGTAACACGGGGAGAATTTGATTTTGAAAATTAAGAGTGACTTAGTAAAATTTACTGCAGCAGCAACTCTGACCTTAACGGGTTTAGGAGTTGCAAATGTTGTTAATTCAAATTCCATGACTAATCATGTTGCAGCAGCAACCACTAAAGTTAAAATTAACTATGTTCCTGGTTACGGCATTAATATTTGGGATGACTATAATAATCCTAGTTTTACCGGCACAAGACTTCAGCATGGAACAACGGTTGATGTTTTAGCTTCGGCTGTTGATAGTAAGGGCAAAACTTGGTACCAAATTGGCGAAGGCCAATGGATCCAAGCGCGTTACACGGTTGATGCACACAGTTCAGTTGCACAACCTGACACTGCTAAAAATAATAACCTAACTGCTAAAGAGGCTAGCAAGGTGGTTAATTTGGCTAACGCAGCGGTTGGTAAGGCATATGCATGGGGCGGCAATGGTCCTAGCGGCTTTGACTGTTCTGGCTTAGCGCAATATGTTTATAGCAGGGGCGCGGGCAAAGAAATTTCCCGGTCAACTTATTCACAGGTAAAACAAGGCAAGACAGTTTCGTTGAGCAACTTAAAGCCGGGTGACTTACTATTCTGGGGTTCGGCATCATCTCCTTACCATGTAGGCATTTACGTTGGTAACAACCAATACGTACATGCTGCAACTCCCGCACAAGGCGTGGTGAAGGATAACATCAGTTCATACTTTTATCCTTCAGTAGCTAAACGTGTTCTTAATTAATAAATGATCTGAAATGGGCATTCAGCAATATCTTCTGAGTGCCTTTTTAATATCGTTGCAATTGCTGTTACTTGATAAATTAAGCTAAGTAGCTAAAATAAAGTGGAGTACTATTTTATGACCGCATTTAGCTACTAGAAGGAGAACTAATTTGATGAAGCGTAATTTTTTTAAAATGGGCATTGCAGCGGCAATGACACTGACCGGAGCTGCTGTAATTGCTCCACTAAAGGCAGTGGACGCAGCCACATTAAAAACGCCTCTTAAACGCATCCAAATTAATTATTTACCAGGCAAAAAAGTTAAGATTTGGAGTAATTATCAAAAGGGTCAACTGATCAATTTTGAAGCTAAGAACAAAAGCAAGTGGAACGTAGCTGAAACTGCGGTAGACAAAAAGGGCAAGCTCTGGTACAAAATTGGTGACAATGAATGGATCGAAGCGCGATATACGATTGACTTAGACGGTGAAGCAACTGATCAGGATGACGAGCAAGTTGTTAAACCGCCGAAGTTCCAAATCAAACCGGCTAAGACTCAAACCATTAAGAAAAAGACCAAGAAGGCCGAAAAGCAAATAGCGCAAGCTGCTTCGCAGGCAGTTAGTGCGGTCAATAAGAACAAAGACAGTAAGCCGCAGCCTGCTAAATTACCTAATGTGACAGTACCGATACCTGCTCCAACTGGAGCTGCTGCTCAACGGGCACAGTCCGTCGTTAAGCTTGCAAAGGCTCAAGTTGGAAAAGGCTATGCCTGGGGTGGCAATGGCCCGGATAACTATGATTGTTCCGGCTTGGTCCAATCGATTTATAACAAAGTTGGTGGCGTTCAAATGCCCCGCGTGACAACCGACCAGGTAAAGGTGGGGACAACCGTGGCAATGAGTCAATTGCAGCCCGGTGATTTGCTTTATTGGGGTTCGGTTGATGCACCGTATCATATTGGTATTTATATCGGCAATAACCAATACGTTCATGCGTCAACTCCTGACAAGGGCGTAGTTATGCAAAACATCAGCTCCTACTTTTACCCATGTATTGCTAAACGGGTTATTCAATAGTAATTGTCCCTATTTTTTAAAGAAAATTAAAAAAGATCCCAACTAATCTGGGATCTTTTTTGGTGCTGATTTTTATACTAAGTAATCCTGAAACTGCATTTGCTTTTCAGGTGCCAGTCTGGCAGTGATATGAACACCATCAGATTGGTAATCTTCTTTAATAATTTGAGCACTGTCATGCAGCTTGGCTAGTTCCTTGCCAGCAGACAATGGCAATAACATTTTTATTTCTTGATAGCTAGCAAAAACTTGCTTGGTAATCAAATCTGCCAACATTTTGATTGATTTAGGATCAACTGCTGAATATAAAATGTTGCTGCCTTCAAATTGAGGATAATTGCGCTGTGCCTTGTCGGCTTTGTTGTATGCCGTTACCATTGGCGTGTTTTTGATGCCAATTTCCGCCAGAACATTTTGGGTTGTCCGGATCATTTGCATCATGTTGGGGTCTGAAGAGTCGACGACATTGATCAACAGATCGGCGTCTTTGACTTCTTGCAGAGTTGCTTTAAAAGACTCAATTAAATTGTGCGGCAATTTTGAAATGAAGCCGACGGTGTCTGATAAAATGAAACCAAAATTATTATCGAGTTCAATGCGCCGAACGCTCGTATCCAGTGTTGCAAAAAGCATGTCCCTGACAAGCACGTCTTTGCTAGCATCGTCCGCGCTAAATTCTTTCAGTAGTCCATTCATCGTTGTTGACTTGCCGGCATTAGTGTAACCAACAAGAGCAACCTTGGGAATGTGATTTTGGTTGCGCCGTTTGGCTTTGATCTCTTCTTGACCAGCAATCGTCTTTAGCTCTTTTTTGATTAAAGAGATTTGCTTTCCGATTGTGCGCCGGTTTAACTCCAATTTTGATTCACCGGCACCACGGTTGGTGAAGCCTCCGCCACGCTGCTGGTCAAGTTCGTTTTCTGAAGGATGCAGGCGCGGCAGTTCATATTCTAAGCGAGCAAGCTGCACTTGCAATTTAGCTTGTTTAGTTCGTGCTCGACTTGAAAAAATTTCTAGAATTAGTTCAGTTCGATCAATTACGCGTAGCTTGGTCATTTTTTCTAGATTACGGATTTGGACGGGCGTCAATTCATCATTCAAAATCAAGACTTTAGCGCCCAGTCCGTGAGCCATGTCCTTAATTTCATTAATTTTGCCAAGTCCTAAATATGTGCCTGCAATAGTGTGCTCCAAATTTTGCCTAGACTGGCCGACCACTTCCATGTTGGCAGCCGCCGTCAGGTTGGCTAGTTCGCTCATGTAGTAGTCAAAGTTCGGGTCGCTTAGGTTAGCGCCGGCAAGATATGCTTTGATTTTTTGTGGGGTATTATCGATCATTTGGTCCTCTTTTTGATGTATTTATAAATAATTTTTTAACTTTACTAGTCCACTTTTAATTACCAACATGATCAAAATCTCCTTTACATAATTAAACTTAGCTTAATTGTAATACAACACTGGCAAAAAAAGCCATTAAAACAAGAAATTAACCAAACTGAAAAAGCTTTTAAAAATGTTACTGAATTTACAGTAAAAAAATTCAATTACGCAAAATCGTAAGGTAAGAAGGGTATTTTAGTGCTACAATATTCTTCAATGTTGCTTAGATTCTCATCTAAGTTGGGTTTGTCTCGTGGTAAATGGTTTCCAGATCGTTAATCCAGCTTGGTAAGTATTTTTCTGGCTGATAATGCTAAAATTTCTTACTGCCGTAAAGATTTATGCTAGCTATGGGCAAGAAGATGGTCGTACGAAAAATAAAAAGTATTTTTCACTTAACACCAAATAAAAAGAGTGTATAATTAATTTTGTTGAGGTACCTAATTAAATTTGAGATTTGAGAGGATTGGTAAGAATGACACAAGCTTTGAGTTACCAAACTAACCAAAAAGTACAAAAAAATCGTTGGTGGATATTGGTCGCTGTAGGCTTATTTACCTTTATGTCTACTTTGGATGGGACTATTGTTAATATTGCATTGCCAGTAATTAGCAGTGATTTGCACATTCCAATGAGTCAGTCAGAATGGGTTGTTTCATTATATTTAATTGTTGTCTGCAGTTTTATTTTATTTTTTGGTAAACTTAGTGATTTGCATGGGAAAATCAAAATTTTTCGCTTAGGCGCAATTTTCTTTATTGCTGGTTCACTTTTGTCTGGCATCAAAATTAATTTGGTATTTTTGTTGGCTGCAAGAGCACTTCAAGCGTTTGGAGCTGCAATGACAATGGCAACTAATAACGGGATTATCACGGAAATTTTTCCAGCGACTGAAAGAGGAAAGGCACTTGGCACCATCGGTTCGTTCGTAGCGCTGGGCTCGATTGCTGGTCCCGGTCTTGGCGGATTAATCCTTAGCCATTTATCGTGGTCATACATTTTTTGGTTAAATGTACCAGTGGGCATTGTTGCAGCAATTATCGGTGCGATCTATTTGCCTAAGGACATTACCTTTACCGACCAGTCCCTTGATAAGCTTGGCTCATTTAGCTTTGCCTTGGGCATGATCACGTTATTTGGCGGCATCTTTTTGGGGCAACAACTTGGCTTTACTTCAGTGCCAGTCTTAATCATGCTGATCGTTGGGGTAGCGAGCTTTGTCTGGTTTGTTAAAGTTGAAAACCAAACAACTAATCCTCTGCTGCAGTTTAAGCTCTTTAAAAACCCTGACTTTTCTGTCAGTTTGCTGTGTGCATTACTAATTTTTATTACCAATTTCTTTTTCAATGTTGTTACACCTTTTTATCTGGAAAATGCACTTCATCTGGCACCAAGTCAGGCCGGTATTATCTTGATGATCTTGCCGGTCGTGCAGCTGTTTGCTGCTCCAGTTGCGGGGACGCTTTCTGATAAAATTGGCCCCAAGCTGATTACTTTTATTGGCTTAGTATTGCTGCTCGTTAGTCAGATTGGTTACAGTCTATGCAATTTGTACTCGTCCATTTGGCTATTTATCGTAAGTATTGCGATCATGGGGCTCGGTAGTGGTATCTTCAGTTCACCAAATAATTCGCTGGTAATGAGTTCAGTTGAGCAAAAAGACTTAGGTGTGGCGGGCAGCATTAACTCACTTTCACGTAACCTCGGGATGGTAATTGGTATTTCAACAGCAACGACTATTTTGTTTGCGGCCATGAGCCATGCTAAGGGTGCGCGGGTAACAGCTTACTTGCCTAAACAGCCCGAAATTTTTATCTACGGGATGCACGTTGTTTTCATTATTTCGCTAATCATTTGTCTGATTACGGTAATTTTGAGCGGCTGGCGCTTATTTAAAAAAACTAAAAAATATTGAGACAAAAAAAGCTGTTTCACCGAGAAACAGCTTTTTTATTCTGCATATGTTTAAATGCGGTTGAATTTTAATCCAACACTTTGAGCAGTAAAGAAAAAATAATAATTTTTTTATAATAATTAGTTTACTGTACATATTTGGGGTTAAGATGGTAATAAAGGGTTCAAATAGGTTGTTGTTGAAATTAAGGAGGTTAGGTAAATGGGGCATAGAATTGTAACTTATCCAGCTATTTTTAAGCCACTAGAAGGCGATCTCTATGTAATCAAATTTCCTGATGTTAAAGGTGGGATCACCGAGGGCGAAGGCTTGCGTGAGGCAATGAAAATGGCGGCAGACACATTGGCTAGCAGGTTATATAATAAGGCAGAATTGCCGAAGAGTAGTAAAGAAAGTGAAATTAAGCTGCCTGATGATGGTTCATTTATTGCGCCCGTCTCTGCTGATTTAACCGAAGCGTCGCGTGATCGAATTAACTATAAAATTTAAAGCAAAAAAGCACCCCAGTTGCCTGAGGTGCTCTTTTTATTAACTTGTTCCAAAAACTAATTATAATTCTCGGGAACAACCATATTATAGTATATCAGAGCAATTTTTGCTAATTTCTTAGGTCATTTTTTCAAAAATAGGGGTCTGAAATCGTTGCAAAATTGACATTTTGTTTTGGTTTTTCGTTTTCTACCATTATTATTAAAGAAATTGATAATTTATTTTGGCACACTAAGTTTATGAATGCGGCGTATTTTCGGGCTTGAAGCAGAATTTTTGAGCTTGAATTGACATTACCCCCTTTTACGTGCTATTTTTATGTGGGAGAAAGTTTGGAGTAGGCTATGCAAACAATTGAAAGTTCGGTTTTGCGTGTAGACGTTGATGAAAAGGATGCGAAGTTAGTTAATTTTGTATCACAAAATGATCAGATTGATTATTTTAAAGACCAAGGTACGCAGACAAAGTTGGGAATTGCTTTTATTGACGGCGAACAAGGCGATAATTGGGCAGAGTTATTACCTTGGACCGTTGTCGATAAAGGAGATGCACGGGTCAGTTTGGCCTTAATTGATGATAGCAACAGCTATAAGCGGTTCCCTTATCATTTTGAGGCGATCTTGTCCTATCTTCTTGAAGGCAATCGAATTGATATTAAGTATTATTTGAAGAATAATTCACACAAGGAAATGCCATTTTCGTTGATTTTTAGTTTACCGATCATTGCTGGTTGGTCTGAAAACGAAAATGTGAATGAAATTGCATTAAGTAATGGTGATGTTCAAATCGAGTTTGTTTCTTCCAACTTTGATTTGGCAATTAAAGACAAACAGGTTGTTGCCTTGGCTGATCAGGATAAGCTTGCAGGCGACAGCGATGTTGAATTTACTTTAACTCTAACATTAAGCTAGATAATTAAGATTTTTAATAAGATACACTAGACAAACCGACAATGGTTTGTTTTTTTTGCTATAATGTATTCATTGTATTTGAAAATTGGGTAATTAAGAAATATGGACCACAACGATAATCATCCGACTAAAAGTCGGATTGAACTGTATGAAAAAGATTACAAAAAAAGGCGACATATCGTAGAATGGCTAATCGGAATTGTTTTAACGGCGGCTGTTTGTTACTCATCTTACGTTTATTTTCGCACCAAGAATGCTGTCGATAATACTTATGATAGTAATACTCATGTTCAGATCGAAAAGGGCGAATTTGATGGTAAGAAGAAGTTTGCTGTGCTGCTGATGGGAACTGACACTGGGGCACTTGACCGAAAGGAAAAAATTGGCAATACGGATACGATCATTGTTGCGGTTGTTAATCCAGCCAAAAAGCGTTACACATTAATGTCAGTTCCTCGTGATACCATGGCGGAAATGGTTGGTGCAGATCAGTTTCAGATCAAAAAAATCAATGCGGCCTATCCAATCGGCGGCGCACAGATGGCAATGGATAGCGTTTCCACGCTGATCAATGTACCGATTAAATACTATGCCTTAGTTAATATGAAGGGCATAATGCGGTTAATTCGCTACGTTGGCGGAATTAATGTCAAACCGACTTTAAGTTTTGAATATGGCGGGTATATTTTCAAAAAGGACCAGCTGACCCATATGGGCGGCGGTGGTGCTTTAGCATATTCCCGGATGCGTTACGACGATCCGGAAGGTGATTATGGTCGCCAAAAACGGCAGCGCCAAGTTATTACCACTTTAATTAAAAAGGCCGTTTCACTGAACACGCTCACTCAATTAGATTCGGTTTTAACCTCAATCTCGGGCAATGTGAAAACTAACTTGCCATTTGATGCTTTAAGGCAAATTGCCTTCAACTACCGTGACTCAACCAAGAACGTCAAAAATGATTATCTTCATGGTCATAATGCAACGATCGACGGTGAATCATATCAAGTTCAATCAACTAAAGAACTGCAGCGAATTTCAGATTATTTGCGTTCAGAATTAGGGTTGAAGTTAAAGCCGATAAGCAATAATGAGACTTATCAAAACAGGCGTAACGAGCATAATGGCTTTGATTTCGCCAATCCGGAAAATCAAGTTTATAATATTTATGAAAATAACCAGGATGGGAATGAGCAGGAAGAAGGTGACAATTAATGACACGCATGTGGTCGACCATTATTGGTTATGCTTTTGGTTGTATTCTCTTTGCGGTGATTGTTTGTCGCCTGGGCTTTAAACAAGATCCGACTAAAGTGGGCTCAGGCAATCCGGGAACCGCCAATGTGGGTGCAGTTTTCGGCAAAAAGTGGGGCATTATTACGTGCTGCGGTGATTTGACTAAGACTGCTGTCTGTCTATTAATTGTTCACCTGCTCTTTGCCCAAAGAATTAATCTTGTTTATGCCGGCTTGGGGCTGGTTTTAGGTCACTGCTTTCCTTTTTGGGATCATTTTAAAGGCGGCAAAGGTGTCACGGTAGCCAGTGCTGCTTGCAGCTATCTATGATGTTCAAGCCGCCGCGGTAACTTTATTAGTTGCCTTAATCTTGTTGATTATTTTGCAAAACCTGACGCTGCCGCCACTAGTCTTTATTTTTTTATTCAGCTTTTATGAATTTACTAAAGTTGAAGAAGCTGGATTTGTGTTACTATTAATTAGCTTAATCATGATTTATAAGTTTAGACATGACATAGTTGACTTTTTTTCTGGCAAGAGTAAGAAAGTCGATATTTTATACACAATTAAGAAAAAATTGGGTATTAAGGCGTAATTAGCAATCGCGTCATTGTTTAGTGAGGGACATATACTAAAAACATGAATAAAAATAAGAAGACAATTAAAGCAGTGCAGATAATTTGCACACTGGTCGTAACTCTTTTCATGCTGATACAGATGTATAGCTTGAAAGGAATTGCGGCTCGTGCGCATTATTCATTCATCCGCTTCATGCCGGATATGATGCACAATGCCACAATTATGTTCGTACCAATGGTTTTTGGTGCTGTTTATAGCAAAAAAAAGCAAAGTGCGAGCGAAAGTTTTAAGCTTTGGCTCATGGCAATGGCTACGCTCATTGTCTATTACATTTTGTTCTTTATTAAAGTACCTGAGCGCTTTAATATGTGGCGGGTTTGGGGAATGCTCTTTCCGATTATTACCAGCACTTCGGTCTTATTTTCTGGCCTGTTTTTCAGCATGTTGGTTCAGCCAAGACTTTATGATTTACAACATAAGCTGACGGTGAAGCAAAATATCCTAGTGCTTAGTGTATTGTCTTTATTGGGTTTTGCGCTGAGTGCCGGCAATTTATCTTTCCAGTATTCCTTATACGGACTTTACCTAATTTTGTTCTTTGCCTGGGGTATGTTTCTTGCCAATGTATCTGTCAAGGGAAAGCTATTAGGATTGTCACTAATTAGTGGTTTTCTTTCTTTCTTTGTTGTACTAATTGGCGTTTCAGGCTTTGATGCTGTTTACTGGTCACAGATTATTTCTGGTAACGGCGGTGGCGACTGGAACCGAGAATTTTTAAACAACCCATCCTCACCATTTATGTTTTTAATGGTGGTGGCGGTCTTTTTACTGTTCAAAAAGGTGATTTTAACTTTTAGTGAAAAACAGATTCGCTACTTTATCCCAGTGATCATCTTTATGGACGCTCCGATTTCAAACCGTTTCATGAATGATTTCCGCTTTACTGGTTCCTCCATGGTTAATAAGCTGATCATGGTTTTGGCTATGCTAGTAATTGCACTTGCCTGGGACTGGTTATTAGAGAAATACTTGTTTAAGCTGAAACCGGCGCCAGCTATTATTACTTATCTAGATCAAGAACCTAATTTAGCCAAAGTCTGTGAAAAAGTTTGGGGCTATATTACCAGTTTTGTGATTCAAAACCGTGTTAACCTGCTCACTTGGGCATGGTTCTACATTCTCAGCTTCGGTTCCTTCTTGATTGAATCCGACAACTTGCGAATTCAAATCAGTACGGCTGCAACGATTAACGCCATTGTTTATCTGCTTGGTACTAAGTTCTTTGCAATTGTTTTGACCACGATTTTCCTTGATGCGCTATTTTCTGTTTTTTACTTTGTAACCACGCGCTACTGGACATCTAATATGCTAGTCAGCCTGATTGCAGTTGGTTGGGCTGTGGCTAATAAGATTAAACTCATTCTTCGCGGTGAGCCAATCTATCCGACGGAAATTAGCGAGATCGTTAACTGGAAGACCTTGCTGCCAATGATTGGTAAGGCAACAGTAATCGCGATTTTAGTGGCAATTGTGATTGTGATTGCGTTAGATGTCTTTTTAGAACTGAAGTTTCCGATCAAGAAGCGTGGATCATGGAAGAGACGAGGAATATGGGCATTAGCTAGCTTGCTCTTATTTATGACTCCGTTGCGCTTTAATCACGATGGCGGCGTTATTTATCATATCAACCGCGGCTTTGATAACCGACAAAGGTTCAGAAATCCAGAGCGTGATATTCAGGTCAATGGTCCGGTTCTTAACTTTTTGAACTATATTGACTTACAGATTATGGATCGGCCGGCAACAGGCTATTCGGCTTCAAGTATTGAACAGCTTAACCAAAAGTATGCTAAAGTGGCTGCCAAAATTAATCGCAAACGTCAAAACAAGCTGAGCGATCAGACGATTGTCTTTAACCTGAGTGAAAGTTTTGTTGATCCGAATACATTCCCTACGATTAAGTTTGATCGTGATGCCCCTAACCCAGTTAAGTTCATCGAATCAATGAAATCACGTTCCTCCTACGGCAACATGCTCAGTGCCGGCTATGGTGGTGGTACTGCCAACATGGAATGGGAAACCTTAACTGGACTAAACATGGGTCTGTTTAAGTCAACCTTGACGCCATATGTGCAGATTGTGCCAAACTATGACTTTTACCCAACGATTGGAATGAACTTTGATTATAAATCCGCTGTCCATCCTTTCATCGGTACTTACTATTCAAGAAGAGAAGATTATCGCCGCTTTAAGTTTGATAAGTTTGTGTATGCTGGTTCCAAATATCCAATCATTGATCAGAAGAAACTGGGTAAGAGCGGCTATAACTCTGATTATACAACGTATGCTAATGGTTTGAAGCAGATTAATTCACGCCAAGACGGACAATTTATTAATTTGATTTCAATTCAAAACCACATGCCATACAATAACTGGTATCCAAACAATGAGTACATGGGTAAGATTACTGGAGACTTATTTAATACTCCGGCCGTGCGTGAGCAAATGGCAACCTATGTTAAGGGAACGCAGTATACCGACAAGGCGGTTAAGCAGTTTATTGGGGAAATTGATCGAATCAAGAAGCCAATTACGTTAGTCTTCTATGGTGACCATTACCCAAGTATTATTTCCCAAAGTTACACTGCCAAGTATCCAGTACAAATGCACTCAACGCGTTACTTCATATATTCAAACAAGTATGCTCGTGAGCATGGTGCGAAAACAAGACTGCCACGCAAGGCTAATAACTTTGTCAGCTCGAGTGACTTTATTGCAATGATGTTGGAACAGACGAATTCTAAAGTTACTCCTTACCAAGCTTTGCTAACCGAAGTTCATAAGAAATTACCGGCAATCACCATTAACTTTAGTGGTGATAAAGGATACGAACTGATCGGACGCAAGGGCCAGGTCATTGATCCAGAATACCTGACGAAGAAGCAGAAGGAAATACTTGCTGATTATGAGACTATCCAATATGATATGACAGCTGGCAAGGCATATGGACTGCAAATTAAGGGCTTTTATAAATAATGCGGTTAGTATTGACTTGTTAGTTAAAAATAAGTATGATCATTTATATCAAAAATAAGTAGCACTTCGATTCAGCGGACAGAGAACTAGCGGCTGGTGTGAGCTAGACA
>CALYQE010000033.1 GCA_945281075.1 uncultured Lactobacillus sp.
CCTGACGACAGTTATTAATACTAGCAATTCTTTTCTCCTTTTGCAAGTCTTTTTTTACAAAAAAAGAATGCTATTTCTAACATTCCATCATCAAACATTATATTTGGAGATCTTCTTCGTCTTTTCAATTGTCCTTAGCAATAAGTCAATGCTTTGATATATGTCCTTTATATCATATTTGCATTCTTGTAAAACCCAGTTAAAGATAATCGCATAAATACCATCTGCAACTAGCTCTACTTGCCGCACTGAAAATGCACCGTGTCGACGCAAATAGTTTTCTATTCCTGTTGCTATTTCTTTTCGCAAAACTTCGTAATAACAACGCGCATCTTTTGAGATCAGAATAATGTTAAACAGAAAAATTTTATTCGCTTTAATCTTTTGCAGCAAGCGAAAGAAGATGTTGTTTAATCTTTCCTCATCTTGGCTGCGAATGGTTCTTCTTAACTGAAGTGCCATGATCGAAGCAAATAAGTCACAAATATTTTTATACCTTTGATAAAAAAACGTTCGATCAATATTTGCTTCTTTGCAGAATTCGACAACAGTATACTTCTTCACCGTTCTGTTTGATAATTTGTTCATTAGGACCTGTTCAAACTTAATTTGCATCATCAAACTTCCTCCCTTTAACTTATAATATAATAACCAATATAGCAGTAAAAGCGTTACCAAACAATAGACTATATTAGAAAAGTATTACATTTTTGATGATTAGCAAGTTTTTTAACATATTGAATTTGAACTTATCTAAAAAGCAAAACTAAAAGTTCAGTTTTGCTTTTTTGTTTATTTAATTATTTTCACTTTTGCGCTTGCGTTGCTGCTTCGCTTTTCGCAACTTGTGACGCTGCTCAATCTTTCTTTTTTGTGCTTGGTCTTGTTTAATGACCTGTCTTATTTTCTTTTTATATCCAGGCTTACGCTTCTTTTTTACCTTTTTGACAAAACCATTAACCCGATTGTCAACTTCTTGCGCAGTAGAAGTTCGGTTATTCCGGCTATGATAATGCTTGCGGGGAACAAGCTCATTGTTTTGTAATTCAACATAATCAAAATGTATACCCATTTTTTCCAAACCAGCAATACGGTTCATTTCCTCTGCTCGAATCAAGGTAACCGCATGTCCACTAAGACCATTACGGCCAGTTCGACCAATTCGGTGAATAACAAATTCTAAATCGCGAGGTATTTCATAGTTGACAACCAAGCTAACGCCATCAATATCCAATCCCCGTGCAGCTAAATCAGTGGCAACAACATATTGATACTGACCCGCTTCAACTTCACGGATAGTTCGCTTGCGCTCACGCTCGGTAATTCCGCCATGAATTTTGCCGACTTTAAGGCCTTGATCTTGCAAATAACAGGTTAAGTCATCAACAGTCTGCTTAGTATTGGCAAACACCAATGCTAAATATGGTTGACCCAGCGTCAATAGCTTATACAAAATTTGTTTACGATTTTTCGAACCAATGTCAATCAAGTCATTTTTGATTGTTGGCGAAATCACCGCCGGATTATCAATGACAATCTGTTGCGGTTTAGCCATGTATTTACGCAAAAAATTAGACAGTTTCACCGGAATCGTTGCCGAAAAAGCCGCAATTGTTGTGGTCTTGGGCAACCTCTGGGCAATAAAGTTAATATCACCTAAAAAGCCCATATCCAAAGTCATATCAGCCTCATCAACGATAAAGTCTTTCACGTTATCGAGAGGCAATATCTTCTTTTCCACAAAATCATGCAGTCTGCCCGGTGTTGCAATTACTACTTGGGGCTTGTGACTGGCAATCTTTTGCAGTTGCCGCTCACGGTCACTTCCGCCGGAAAAATGGGCAATCGAAATGTTCAGGCCTGCTGCATCCCTTAATTGACGCGCCACCTGATAAAGCTGCTCACTTAGTTCACGGCTTGGCGCCGTCAAAATCGCCTGCGGAACGGCCAACTTTTCATCGACGTCATTGAGCACTGGCACCAAAAAGGCGTGGGTCTTCCCGGAACCGGTAACTGCCTGAACCACAGCATTTTGGTGCTCTAATAAAACGGGAATAACTTCTTTTTGAACCCTAGTTGGCTCGACGAAGTTAATTTTGCCTAATCCCTTTCGTAATTCAGGGCACAGTCGTTCATCTGTAAAAATATTAGTCATTTTTCTTTTTATATTCCTCAGTTACCTGGACTAGTTCCGCAAAAATCTCCCGCACTTCGTCCATGTCCTTGGCATTTGCTCCACTGGCTAAAGCGTGTCCCCCGCCATCGTGTTTAGCTGCCAATTCATTGACTACTGGGCCTTTTGAGCGGTAATGAACACGGAAAGTGCCGTCAGGTTTTTCAACAAAAACATTCCAAGCAATAATGTCTTTAATTCTTCCGGGGGTTGAAACAGTGCAGGAAGCTTGATCGGAATCGACACCGAGTTTATTTAACGCATCACGTGATAAAACGGCGTATGCAGCTCCACTAGGATCGACCTTCATATATTCCAATACTTCCGCCTGTAATTTTGCCTGGGCAAACGTAACATCACTAATATTACGAGCAATTTCATTGATGTTAATGCCAGTAGCAGTCAATTTGGCAACCACATTAAAAGTATGTTCAGAGGTTTCGGGATACATAAAACGGCCAGTATCGCCGACAATCCCTGCATACAATGGATATGCCACCTCAGCGGTAAGTGGCAAGTTTTCTTCAATTAAAAAGTCAGCAACAATTTGTGAAGCAGCTGGTGCCTGATCATCCACGAAGCTTAAATCTGCATAAGGCTCAACATCAGGGTGATGGTCAATTTTAATCAGAAACGCCCCTTTTTGGTACAGCTGATTCGAAATACGAGCCGTATTGCCGGTATCAGTGGTAATTACTAATGCGCCCTGATAATCTTCTTCTGTCACTTGATCCATTGTGTTGATCCAAGCCAAGTCACCTTCATCATTTTCGCCGGCACATAAAATTTTCTTTTCCGGAAACTTCAACCGCAAAGAACGTGCAAGTCCCGCCTGTGAGCCTAAGGCATCGGGATCTGGACTGGTATGACGATGCAAAATGATCGTCGGATATTGTTCAATTTTTTCATATATTTTTGGGAAAGTATTCATTGTTTCTCCTTCACATTTTTAGCGTACTATACTAGTTTAACAGAAAAAAACTTTAATCAGAAAACAACTCTAACGGAATGCTTTCAAACTCACCAGCTGAAAAGTCGGTTGCGGTCACGCCTAAAAGCCTGATGCCATCACTTAAAAATGAATTGGCAAGCGGTTCAAATAATTCGCGGGAAACTTCGTAAATTGTGATTGGATCATTAGTCGCTTGAGATAACTTTTTCCTTTTAGTGATGGTTTCGAAGGCATTATTACGTACTTTAAGCACGATGGTTTGTGCAAAAAAAGACCGCTCGGCCAGTTTTTGTGCCAAGTCATTCACATAGCTTCTGATGTTTGTGAGTGCTTTTTGCTCATCGTAAATACACGGCTCATAAGTACGCTCAACCCCGATTGATTTGCGGTTACGCTCATCGTCAGGAATGACCCGAGATAAGTCAATAGCATTTGCATGCTCAGCCATCTGATAGCCCATTCGGTTAAAGTGTTTAATTAGCTTGCGAACATGCATCCGCTGCAAGTCCCTGCCCGTATACACTCCTAATTCAGCTAGGCGCATTTCTGTTCTTGGCCCGATTCCATGAAAACGACTGATTTTTTGACGCGCAAGAAATTCTTTGGCTTCGTTAGGCAAAATGACGGTCCGACCCAAAGGCTTCGAATATTCGGAACCCATTTTTGCCAAAAACTTATTATAAGCGGCGCCAAACGAACAGTTTAATCCTTCTTCTTGGCGAATCCGGTTCTGCAAATCCAGCGCTATTTGAACGGTTGAATTCGTTCCGCTTTTATTCTTGGTCACATCCAAATAGGCTTCATCCAATGCAATGGATTCTACCACATCGGTGATTTCGTGCATTATCTCATGAATTTCGGCCGAAACTCGATGATATTTGACAAAGTCAGGGTTCATAAACACGAGCTTAGATTCAGGTACTAACTTGAATGCCTTAATTGACGGCATGGCCGAATGAACGCCATATTGGCGTGCAACATAATTCGCCGTGGCGATGACACCATGACCGTGATTTTGGCGCGGATCTTGTCCAATCACTAAAGCCTTGTTTTTAAGCTCCGGGTGATCACGTGTTTCGACTGACGCATAAAACGCGTCCATATCAATGTGGATGATTTTCCGGTGATAATCATTTTTCGGTAATAAGCCATCACTATAATTATTCATAGATCCAATGTTCAGTTGCTGAATCAAAAATTTGATTAGCAGCCTTTGGCCCCATCCGATATGGCAGATACTGTTCAGGCTTTTTGCCCTGTTTGTTTTCTCTTTGCCAAGCCGCTTCAATTGCATCAATGAATTTCCAATAGCTCTTTAGCTCACTCCAATGAGTAAAATTAGTCGAATCGTTGACAAAAACGTCATGCAATAAGCGTTCGTAGCCGTCTGGAATCTTTTCTTGTTCTGCAGCAGAAAAAAGATAGCCTAGATTTTCCCGGCGAATGCCCGTTTCCGTGATTTTTTTACCATTAATAGTAATAAAAATTTGCATATCCGGATCAATAATAATTGTGATGTTATTGGAATGCGCCTGCCCGTACTGGTTAGACATGTGCTTTAAGACAATATCAATGCGATTTTTCTTTTCCCGCATTTCCTTACCAGTTCTAAAGTAAATTGGAACTTCAGCCAGCGGTCCCTGCTTGAATTTGACCTCGCCGGCAACGAAAGTTTCTGTATTCGAATCTGGCGCTACGTTTGGTTCTTGCAGGTAAGCAAAAGTCATGTCGCTGCCAAGATACTGACCCCTGACAAAGTGCTGCGCAATTTCCTTCTCGTCTGGAATGATCAGGCTGCTTAACAGCTCTTGTTTGGCTGCATGAATGCTCTTGGAATCCAAATCTTTTGGTTCAGGCATTGCCAGTAAGGTAATAATTTGGAAAATATGATTTTGCACCATGTCACGCAATGCGCCGGAAGTTTCATAATAACCGCCACGTGCTTCAACACCAAGATGTTCTGCCAGAGTGACCTGAATATTCTTGATATTCACATTATTCCAAATATTTTTTATTAATGGATTAGTTAAGCGTAGCGGCAAAATATTCTGCACCATTTCTTTACCTAAGTAATGGTCAATCCGAAAAATATCGTCTTCACTAAACGAGGCCGTAATCTGCTCATTAAGTTCCTGCGCACTTGCCAAATCGCGACCAAACGGTTTTTCCACCACAATTCGATTAAAACCAGTGCTTGTCAGGTTTTGATCATTAATGTGTTGCGCAATTTGCTCGAAAAATCGCGGAGCCATGGCTAGATAAAAGAGGCGGTTGCCTTGTGCACTGTAACGGTCATCGAGTTCTTGCGCCAAATTTTTCAGCGTTTCATAATGCTCGACGTTAGTAACATCATGCGATTGATAGTAAAAATGACTGGCAAAAGCAGCTAAATCATTTTCATTAACTTCGCTATGAGTTTCGTGAACTGCATCGCTGACTTGCTCGCGCAAATATTCATGGGACCACGGGCGTCTTGCTGTTCCAATAATGGCAAAATTATCGTGAATTAGTCCTTGTTCATATAAATTAAACAGTGCGGGATAGAGTTTACGGTGTGCTAAATCCCCGCTGCCACCGAAAATCACCATCACAACTGGTATGTTTTTCATGAGAAGATCCTTTCAGAAAACTAGTTATTCAAGTTTATTTTATAATATTTTGACGGTAAACTTTAGTTTTTGGCTATTTTTATTAAAAAATAAAAGTGCCCAGATGGCACTTTTACTTAAATCTTATTCTTCTGACTGATCATCAGTATCGGTTGGCTTTTCGCTCGGAGCCGAAGGTTGATCATTTTTTTGATCATCTGCAGGAGTTGCTGGTGTTTTCTCAGCAGTTGGCGTTTCTTCGCTGGCTGCGGGAGCGGCTGGCACGATTTGTTGAACGGCCATCCGACTAAAAGTTAAGTAAATACCATCAGCATCAATGATGACAGTTTTGTCTTTCGTATTAACTGAATCGACCTTACCGTGCAGACCATCAATCATGATGACATTATCGCCTTTTTTCAGCTCGTTCATCATTTCCATTTTCTTTTGTTGCTGTTTTTTCTGCGGTTTAATCATGGTGAAATACATAAAAGCAAACATGATTACAATGAAACCAAGAGTCCAAATTGTCCCCATATTATTGTTATTAGCAGCTAAAAATAAAGTATTCAAAATTACACCTCATTGTTTTAAAACTTATCAATCACTTCATTATACTAAAAATAAGTCAGCTTTGCACTTATTCTTCGGGAACCGGCAACCCTAATTGCAAGTATGCCTTAGTGGTCACCATTCGTCCGCGTGGCGTCATTAATAAAAAGCCATGCTGCAACAAATAGGGCTCATACAGCGATTCGATTGTTTCGACGTCTTCACCGGCATTAGCCGCTATTGTCCGCACGCCCACGGGACCACCATGATAGTTTTCAATTATTACCCGCAAAATTTTGCGGTCAGTTTGATCCAAGCCCTCATCATCAACCTGCAACTGCTTTAATGAGCTTTTAGTCGTTTCATAAGAAATAACTTCTTCTCCCTTAACCTGGGCAAAATCACGTACCCGTCTTAACAGCCGGTTTGCCACTCGCGGCGTTCCACGCGATCTTCTCGCCAATTCATGCGCAGCTTTAGGATCAATTTCAATCGCAAAAACACTGCTTGAACGCTGAATGATTTTTTCTAATTCTTCAACTTGATAGTATTGCAAATGCTCCACAATGCCAAAACGATCGCGTAAAGGCGCTGACAATTGGCCCGCAAGCGTAGTTGCACCGACCAAAGTAAAAGGCGGAAGCGGCACGTGGACCGCATGGGTTGTTTGCCCTTCACCAATCACAATATCAACGTAAAAATCCTCCATTGCCGAATACAATACTTCTTCGATTGGTTTTGGCAGTCGGTGAATTTCGTCAATAAATAAAATATCACCAGGATTAAGGTCCGTTAAAAGCGCTACTAAATCGCCGGCTTTCTCAATTGCCGGGCCACTGGTGCTTTTTAGGTTGACTCCCAGTTCATTGGCAATTACAAAGGCCAAGGTAGTCTTACCTAGTCCAGGTGGTCCATAAAGTAAAACGTGGTCAAGTGCCTCATCCCGTTTTTTGGCAGCTTCAATATAAACAGCCATTTCCTTTTTCACTCGTTCTTGTCCTAAATATTCTTTGAGTGTTTGCGGACGCAAGGAAAATTCGGTTTGTTCTTCTTCTGCTCCTAGCGTTTCGCCAGAAACAACTGAATGTTCATTATTCACTTCCAGTTTCACTTCCTTTAAAAAGACTATTTACATTATAACAAGAATTATTTCTTCAAGAGAAGAGCAAGGCCCTTTTTAATATATTGATCCGCACTAGTCGCTTTTTCTTCTGACAAGACGGGGGTAATTCGCTCCACCTCTTTTTTGGTGTAACCCAAAGCTAATAGTGCCAAGAGCGCATCGTTTAATTCCGGAGTAATTTCCTGGCTTGTAAACTGCTCCGCCTTTTTAACGTAATCACCGAGCTTACCTTTCAAATCGAGGACAATTTGCGAAGCGGTCTTTTTACCCACACCGGGGAAACGGGTTAGGTATTTCACTTCACCCTGCTCGATTGCTTCTGCCAGGGAATTACTATCTTCAGCAGCCATGATTGCCAGCGCCGATTTGGGACCAATTCCGCTGACACTCAAGAGTTTTAAGAAAAGCCCCTTGTCGTCAGCAGTTTGAAAGCCATACAAAGTTATCCCGGTATCACGCACGATTTGCTCAATAAAAACTTTGGCCTTTTGACCTTCTTGGTATGCAAACGGGGTCGGGCTAAAAACCTTGTAACCTGCTCCGTTAACGTCAATTACTATGTAATCTGGCTTAACCACGGTGATTAAGCCGATCAAATATTCATACATTATTATTTATCCTTTTTAAACATTTTGCTTAATTCATTTTGGCGCAAACAAACAATTACTACATTTCCTTTGGCGTCATGGTAAGGATCAGCAAGCTGACGTAAATCGACCAAAAGAGCATTTGCTACCGTGGTCGACAACTTTTTGCGACCAGCAACCACTCTTTGAGCTTGATCAGCAGCAATTCTTTGGATTAATCGCGCTGTGTCATGCTGATCAACATTTAAATAACTATCTAAAATTGATCTTACCGCATGTTCAATGTCACCCTCAAGCCAAGTGGGATAGGAGCGTAAAATAAAAGTATCCTGCCCAAATTCTTCTAAGATCAACCCGATTTTTTTGATTTCAGCTAATTTACCCTTGATTTGCGTGAAATCCAAACTACCAAATTCTAGAATTAACGGCGTCAGCAAGCCCTGCTGGTTGATTTTTTGGTCAGCAAGCTGCAGCTCAATCTGATGAAAAGCCAGCAGTCGTCTTGCAGCCACCTGATCAATTAAATAAAGATCATCATCATTGCTTGCGATTAAATAGGTCGGCGTCTGACCAAGCAACTTTAATTCGGGTAAACGGTTAGCAAGCAGTTCATCCCCTTTAGAAATGAGGTCTTGTTTATTACGCGAGTTTGAAAAGGGCGTGAGCTGCGTTTGACGCGCAACATTCTCTGCCCAAGTCGCAGTGATCAAATAACGATGATCATCACGAGGCTGATTCAAGTCAACATAACCCGCTGGCTGGTCTGACTGCTTTAAATCGGCGATTTTGCTTTCATGGACTTCTTCAACTTCCATCGTTGGTCTCTTAGTTTCAACCACGTTTTTATTGAGGTTAAACTTGAGCTGATCAACTCTGGTTTCCTCTTTGGCTGAAGTTAGATTGCTAATTGCGTCTGCTTGGATGTCCTTTTGTATCAACGTGCTGCTAATCACATTGGTAATCAGACGACTAAGTTCTGTCTCTTTTGACAAGCGAACCTCGCGCTTGGTCGGGTGCACATTAACATCGACCAGCAACGGATCGACCTTAATTTTAATTACTGCAATCGGATAATGCTTCGCGGCTAAATTGTTCCCGTAACCATTCAAGATTGCAGTGGCCAAGTGATAGTTATTAATGTAGCGCCCGTTTAATAAAATCGACATAAAATTGCGGGTCGATCGCGTTAGCCCAGGCTTGGAAATTAAACCGGTAATTTCAAAATCGTTATCACTACTGGCTAGCGAAATCATTTTTTCAGCAGTTGGGCGACCATACACACTGGCTACAGTTTGCTGCAGGTTGCCATTGCCCGCGGTTCGCAGTAAAACGCGTCCTTCATTGAGCAAAGTCAACGAGATTTCGGGATAGCCCAAAGCGATCCGATTCACAATGTCAACTATCTGCATGATTTCAGTCCGCGGACTGCGCAAATATTTCAAGCGTGCAGGGGTATTATAAAACAGGTCGCTTACCGTTATCTGCGTTCCCTTAACTGCGGCAGCCGTTTCTTGTGTTTTTTTAACGCCCGCAGCAAATTCAGCTCGAGTGCCCGCGGCTTTACTGGTGCTAGTTAAAATTTCCACATGACTAACGGCTGCAATTGAAGCCAGCGCCTCGCCACGAAAGCCTAAAGTAGCAACATTAAACAAATCGCGTTCATTATTAATCTTACTAGTTGCGTGTCTGGTAAAAGCTAGGTCAATTTGGTCAGCCGGAATGCCCGAACCATTGTCTTGCACAACAATCTGCTTTAAGCCAGCGTCAACAAAATTAATTCTGATCCGACTGCTGCCGGCATCAATTGCGTTTTCAACTAATTCTTTAACCACACTTGCCGGTCGTTCAATTACTTCACCCGCAGCAATCTGGTTAGCTAAATTAACCGATAATTCATGAATTTGCGCCATGATTATTTTTCATCCTTTAAGTCTTCTTGCCAGTTCTCAACCAGTTGCATTACCTTTAATGGCGTTTGATCAGCCAGGTATAGATTGGAAATTTCATCCAGCACGTCTTTTTCCTTGTCAGTGAGTGCAGCTTCAGGGGCAATGCTATTCTCTGCTGCTTCAGGAGCAGTTTCGGTACTGAACAAATCAAGCTGTGCGCTTGTGGGACCGATGTTATTACCCTGAGCCTCAAGTCGGTTTAATAGCTTAGTTGCTTGACGTAAAACCTTGCGTGGCAAGCCGGCAAGCTGAGCCACGTGAATGCCATAACTTTGATCAGCAGGACCAGGTAAAATCTTGTGTAAAAATATTAGTTTCCCGTTTTCTTCGGTTGCGCCGACATGAATGTTCTTTAAACGAGGCAGGGTTTGTTCTAAATCAGTCAATTCATGGAAGTGGGTTGCAAATAAAACTTTTGCTCCCACTTCGTCATGCAAGTACTGCACAATCGCACCGGCCAAAGCCATGCCATCATAAGTTGCGGTTCCGCGCCCTATTTCATCAAACAAAACAAGACTATTTTTAGTAGCATTCTGCAAGGCTTCATTAGCCTCGGTCATTTCTACCATAAAGGTACTTTGACCAGAAATCAGATCATCGGCGGCCCCAATTCTAGTAAAAATTTGGTCAAAAATCGGCAAATCTGCGCTGTCAGCCGGGACAAATGAACCAACCTGTGCCATCACAGCAATCAAGGCCATTTGCCTCATGTACGTACTTTTACCTGACATGTTTGGTCCGGTAATCAAGTAAATATCAGTGTTATCGGCCATTTTAACGTCATTAGGGATATACGAGCCTGCTTTCATTACCTTTTCCACGACGGGATGACGGCCAAGTACAACCTTAACGTCCTGGTTTTCCAAATGAAAAGTTGGGCGGCAATAATTATTTTCTTCCGCTACCTGTGCCAAAGAGCAAAAAACGTCAAGGGCAGCCAGCTGACCACCAAGCTTTTGCAACGCTGCAATGTACTTTTTCACTTCTTCACGTAATTTAACGAACAGTTCGTATTCCAAATCCGTTGACTTAGTCTGAGCCTCAAGAATCAAATTTTCGTGTTCCTTTAATTCAGGAGTAATATAGCGCTCGGCATTAGTCAGTGTTTGTTTACGGGTGTAGCGATCAAGCGGCACCTTGTTTTTATTGGAATTGGTTACTTGAATATAGTAGCCAAATACTTTATTATAGCCAACTTTAAGATTATCAATTCCAGTTTTTTGCCGCTCCGTTTGCTCCATTTGAGTCAGCCATTTTTTACCATTATTCATTGCGTCACGGTAACGATCAAGCTGATTGTCCACGCCTTCACGAATTAAGCCACCTTCGGTGGTCAAAATTGGTGGCTGATCAACAATCGTTGAACTAATCAATTCGGCCACGCCTAATAACGGGTCAATCTTGTCCGCGAATCGCTGGAGCTCTTTTTGATCAGAATCTTTCAAAGAAACTAAAATCTGCGGAACTGCCTTTAAAGAATGAGCCAATTGCAGCAATTCACGTGCATTAACATTACCAAAAGCAATGCGGCCAGTCAGCCGCTCCAGATCATAGACACCCTTAAGTGCATCAATGACGTTTTCACGCGTAAAATAGCCGTCAAGCAGCTCCTGAACCATTTCCTGCCGCCTGCTGAGGCGATCAACAGACAACAACGGCCGAGCCAGCCACTGTTTTAATAAGCGGCCGCCCATGGCAGTGTGCGTCTTATCAAGTACCCAAAAGAGCGAGCCCATTTTTTTGCCGGTTTTAGCTGATGCGGTCAGCTCCAGATTATCACGCACCGTATGCGACATCTGCAAGTACTGACTAACTTCATAGCTTTGGGCAATTTGTAAGTGCGCCAAGCTGCGACGCTGCGTCTGCAATAAGTAGCCCACTAACTGCTTGACTGCTTCTTTTTCGGCGAAATTGGTCAGCTTTTGCTGGACATATGAAATTTCGGCATGCGTGCCGGTTAATATCGCTGGTGCAGAAATTGTAATATTTGCCTTCTGCAAAGTTTCTTGGTCATGCTCGTTTAAATGTCCGTTATAAACCACTTCTCTGGTTCTCAACGATAATAATTCATTTAAAACAGCCGCAAAGGTTTTCAAATGCGTGGCAAAAATTTCACCAGTTGACAAGTCGCTGTAGGCCAAGCCAAAAGCGTTTTTCGTCATCACTACTGAAGTTAAGTAGTTCGACTCTTTTGCTTCACTGGGTTTATCATTCATCAGCGTCCCGGGGGTAACCAATTGGATGATGCCCCTTTTGACCATTCCCTTAGCCTCTTTGGGATCTTCCAGCTGCTCACATAGCGCCACTTTGTAGCCCTTTTCAACTAGAGTATCAACATAAGAATCCACCGCAACGTGCGGGACCCCTGCCATTGGAATCGGATTTTCGGACTTATTCGAACGATGTGTCAATGTCAGCTCCAGAATTTGCGCACCCTTAACCGCATCGTCTTCAAATAATTCGTAAAAGTCACCGACGCGATAAAAAAGAAAAGCATCGGGATATTGTTTTTTTATTTCGTGGTATTGCTCCATCATTGGAGTTAAGCTTGCTTTGGCCATTTATTCCTCTTCTTTTCTACTTACTGTAATCATTATACGCTAAACGTTGGCTCAAAAGAAAAAAGACCGCAATTAACGGTCTTATTTTTTTGACTAATTAGCAATTTTGTTTTCTTAACTTCAGCTTACGCAATATGCCCTTCAATGCTTTGGAGATCAGGCTTGCTATCCATTTCAACAATAGCTGTAATTGCCGCTGTTATCCCCCTAACATCGTCTTCCAGGCTTAAGCTCGGCGTTTCGGGACGTGCTACCACTTGCTGTGGTAAAAACGGAATGTGCATGAAACCAGCTTTCAAATCATGAAATTCTTTGTCAATCATGTACTGAACTTGGTACATGATATGGTTACAGACAAATGTTCCAGCAGTAGTTGAAACAGCTGCCGGCAAGCCCGCCGCACGAATCGCCTTAACCATGGTTTTAACCGGTAATTGAGTGAAGTATGCATTTTGACCATCATCATGAATCGGCGTAGCAATTGGTTGGTAACCATGATTGTCAGCAATGCGACCATCATCAAAGTTGATTGCCACACGCTCTGGCGTCAGGGCAAACCGTCCGCCAGCCTGACCAATGTTTAGCACATAATCCGGCTTTTCGCGTACGATTGCGTCATGAACAACAGTAGCACAATCACCAAAGACAGTTGGAATTTCTAATTTTACAATTTTAGCACCGGCTATTTCGTCAGCTAAACGTTTAACTGCTTCAATGGCCGGATTAATTTCATCATCACCAAAAGGGTCAAAACCTGTTACTAAGATTTTCATTGCATTATCTCTTTTCTAAAAACTAAAAGGCTAAGAAATACATCAAAATAATGTGCACAATTAACATGCAAATTGCAATTGGAAACTGTTGCTTAATAACGCCCAACGGGTTTTTCATTTCCATCAGCGCAACGGGCAAAGTGTTAAAGTTAGCGGCCATTGGCGTCATTAACGTACCACAATAACCCGCGGTCATTCCCAAAGCTGCTACCACCACTGGTGAACCGCCCTGAGCAACTACAAATGGGATTCCAATGCCAGCAGTAATTACAGCAAAAGCTGCAAACGCGTTACCCATTACCGCAGTAAAGACTGCCATTGCCACACAATATAGAATTACGCCCAGTAAATGATTACCGACTGGGAATAGTCCCGAAATTGCTTTTGAAGTAGCTTGACCAACTCCAGAAGCGGTAAAGACCACGCCAAGCGTAGCAAGCAGCTGTGGTAAAATTCCGGCTGATCCGACCGAACGAACCATTCTTTGCGTGTCTTCATAGGCAACCTTAACATTCGATCTGGTTAAAGCCATTGCTACAATTAATGATAAAGCAGCGGCAATGCCAATGCCAACTTGACCGCCAAGATTAGTAAATTGGGCGATTAAAAGTGCTAAGACGGCAAGCAAGATACTTGGCAAAAATAGCCAGTTGCCAATGCGGCTAACGGTTTGATCAGCAACTTTTTTTGGTAGCTGCTTTATCTGACCAACGCGCACCTGCTTTAACAAAGATAATAAAGCAATTACAAGCAGGCAGGCCCCATTTATTTCATTGGGTAGCCATTGGCCGACACTAAAGAGCACTGCAAATAAGAGCCAAAACAATCCTGTTCCCCAGCGCACCGGATTAGTTCGATCACTCACAGACTCAATTGCTGCTGCTAAAAAGAAGAGCCCAATGATAACAAAGCAAACTAATAATAGATTGTTAACTAGCTCAGGGGTAATAAAAGAATTGAGGTGGCTCCACCAAGCTGCAAAGCCACTAAAAAGAAAATTGAAAGGATACCAAATTATTTCTCCAAAACGACCAATTAAAGCGCCCAAGGAACCTAAAAAGTTGCTAACGGTGTGAAAAATATTATTAATGATCGAACCCATTATTTCTCCTTGCTAACCTTTAATTTTTTATCAAAAAAGTGGTTGTATATTAAACAGAAAATGTAGCAGATAATTGCAATTGGAATAGTGCAAAGCACTACGCCTGAAGCTGCGATTGGGTGTCCCAAAGACTTCATTGTACTCGTGATCAGCAAAACACTGGAAGAACCAACAAATAAGTTCTGGGCGAAAAAGTTACCAAAGTTATCACTTGCCGCAGCTCTACCCTTAATCTGATCGGCTTCTAATTCCGTTAATTCGCCATTAACTTTGCCAGCAGCCTGAGCCATAGGGTTGATTAATGGGGCAATAAACTGAACCTGACCTTGAAGGGAGATGCCGAAGGCACTTGCCACCTCACGAACCGCTGTATAAATGTCGAAAATGCGGCCTGGAGTTAGGTTCTTGAGCTTCTTGAGCAAATTAACCGAAGCCTCTTTAAGACCGTGTCTTTCAATAATTCCAATAGTTGGTAAAGTGAGGAAAAAAAGTGAAACCATTCGGTTATCAATAAATCCTTTACCTAAAATTTTTAAAAATGTAACAAAATCAATTCCTGAAACTAGGGCAGTTACTAAAGCTGCAATTACTACAACAGCAACCGTGTCAAGTTTTAGCGCAAACCCGACCACAATCACTAAAATGCCTAGCAAGCATAAATATTCCATTAATTTTCCTTCCTTACCAAAAAATAAATAATAATTAAACATGCTAATATTATTCTCATTTATTGTCAAGCTTGTTTCATATTTTTTGCTTATCAAACTATCATTTATTTTGCATAGCAACAAAAAAGCAACCTCCTACGGAGATTGCCAGAAAATTGTTTTTAACTATTAATTAAAACCTGTAAATATTTTTACTGCGGATTAGCTTATTTTTGCCAACAATGCAGTAATGCTGCCCCTTTACTTTAATTGGATTGCCGTAAGTTTGGAATTTTTGATTGGCCGGAATTTTACCCACTTTTTGAGCATAACGGTTGTACACGGTGATTGGATTAGCAAAACGTTCTTTTTCAATGCTAATTCCAGTAACATTGCGCACTGGTACGTAATATCCTTTGCCAATTGAATAGAATAGGCGGCCATCAGCTGAATGGTAATGCTTGTTAATTTTAACGCGCGAGCCGGTCGCTAAGATCAGACCATTGATCCGTTGACCGTGTTGGTTATATAAATAACTACTATGCATTATCCGTTTTTGCTGCTGAAAAGCACTTTTGCTAGTTGCTTTGGGCCGTTTTGACACAGCCGAGCCAACGACTCTTGACGGCAAATAACGATTGACAGCAGTCACGTACATCTGTTGACCAGAAATATTCACGGGCACGCCATAAGTTCTTACTGTCGCCTTTTTCTTTAAACCCTTTTTATTCACGGGCACCCCAAATTGATTATAAATTTGAGCAGGCTGGTTCAGTTTGCGTTTCGTCCCAAAGATATTGTCTTTAGCAACATAATGGTGATCATTGATTAAACAAAGACGCCCTTTTTGGTTTTTGCTGCTGGTCAAATTCAGTGTTGAACCGGCTCGTAAAATCCAGCCGTTACTCCTTCGACCGGTTTGATTATAAAGGTAGGAATTGTGCTTTAGCTGAACTTGTTTTTGCCCAGCAATTTTGACGGTCACTCGCAGATTTTTAAAAGTACCGTCTGGTAGTGTCAATCCGACCATTCCTTCAGTCAATCCGTTGATGATCGTTGAGGGCTCAATTAGCCAATAGTAACTGGTTTCTGGTGGAAAACTCTGATTATTGGCAACACATAATTTGGCGTAATTGTGGTCTGTTGACAAGTTTGTGCTCGTTGGAATAATTATTTCCTGGCCAACCGGCAGCTTAACCGGCTCTATAGCAGGATCGACTTCAGCTGCTTTAACTTGATCACTTAAAGCTAAACAGCAAAATGCTGTCAAGATAACTAAAAGGTTGATCCGAAGGCTTCTTTTTCTTTTTTCCCGCATTTTTCTCTTACCTAAACTAAAGTAGTCAATACTAAATCTATTTTATCTTAATTCTTCATCGGCTTGATGTAAAGGATTTCTGCGGCAAACTTGAATTTACAGAAAATAAAAAAGAGCCACCCTTTTGAGCAGTTCTTTTTTTGTAATTCAGTAGTTATTACATCATTCCTGGTGCGCCAGCTCCAGCAGCTGCACTAGGATCAACAGCAGGCTTGTCTTCTGGAATATCTGCAACAACTGCTTCAGTGGTCAGTAGTAAAGCAGCAATTGAAGCAGCATTTTGCAATGCCGTCCGAGTTACCTTAGTTGGGTCAATAATACCTGATTCAACCATGTTCTCCCATTCGCCGTTAG
>CALYQE010000034.1 GCA_945281075.1 uncultured Lactobacillus sp.
TAAACATAAGCATTACGGCTCAACTTAATCGTGTTTTTCTTTGAAGTCGTTTTCGTTGTTGCAGACTTCTTTGCTTTAGCAGCTTGAACTGTTTGTGCCTGACTTGCACTTAAAACTGGACTAACGCCAATTAGCGCTGCTGCTGATACCATCATTAACTTTTGACTAAACTTCATTTATTTCTCTACCTCGTTTTTTAAAAACAATTCTCTGAGTTTTATTTTAAACTAAAAAACGCCATTAACCAAATATGTTCAATAACCTTACCTTTTCTTAAAATTATTAAAAATGTTAGGCTAGCATTTTGCCAGATCAATTGCATATAAAAAAGCACCAAGCCTTATACTAGCTCAATGCTTTATGCAACCATCATTTTTGCTCAGTAGTCCGCAAGCAAGCGGGTTATTGCCAATTTTGATCCTGAGATAAAGGCAATTTGTGCCAATAATCAGGCTTATTTACCTGGTGTCCACGGGCGATTGCCATATCATAGCGCTGAACATCCTTCGTAATGGTGGAATCTGCGGCCACAAAGGCATGGTCGGCAATATTAACTGGTGCAACAAGTGTCGCCCCAGAGCCAATAAACGCATGATCGCCGACATTAATATGATCTTTTTTAACGCCATCATAATTGGCAAAAATTGTTCCGCAACCAACGTTAATATCCTTGCCTAAAGTCGCATCGCCGACATAAGTTAAGTGGCCAACTTTGGAATTTTCACCGATCTCCGCATTCTTGACTTCGACAAAGTTCCCAATGTGTGCATGCTTTCTGATAATTGAACCAGGACGCAAGTGCGAATTAGGTCCAATATCAGTTTGTTCATCCATTTGTGAGTTTTCAATGGTGGACAAGGTCACGGTCACGCAATCACCGATTTGTGAATCAACAATTCTTGAGCCAGATGTAATTAAACAGTTACGGCCAATTACTGATTTTCCCTTGATGACCACGTTGCCTTCAATGACCGTATCACAATCAATTTTGACATCAGCATCAATATAAGCGGTAGCCGGATCAATAAAGGTTACGCCGTTTGCCATGTGCTTTTCATTGATCCTTTGCTGCATGATCTTGGTTGCTTGCGCCAAGGCGATCCGGTCGTTAACGCCAATGCTCTCACTAAAGTCACGCATGCGATATGCACCAATGCGCTGCCCTTCATTGCGTAAAATTTCCAAGACATCGGTTAAATAATACTCACCCTGGGCATTTTGATTGTCGACGTGCGTCAAAGCCTCAAAAAGAAGCTGGTTATCAAAGCAAAAAACGCCGGTGTTAATTTCTTTGACCTTTAGGTCCTCCGGACTGCCGTCTTTTTGCTCGACAATTCGCAAAACGTTATCTTGATCATCACGGATGATGCGACCATAGCCATAAGGGTTCGGTGCCTGCGCTGTTAAAACAGTAGCTGCGTTACCTTTATTTTCATGGTAATCAAATAATTTTTGAAATGTTTCACTGGTAAAAAGCGGCGTATCACCAGTTATGACTAGAGTAGCGCCCTTTTCGCCTGCCAGTTGGTCTTTAGCAGTTAAAACAGCATCGCCAGTTCCAAGCTGTTTTTCTTGCAAAGCGAATTCCGATTTGCCTGCCAACACCTTTTTGACTTCTTCTGCCCCATTACCCACTACGGTAACAATTTTATCTGGTTTAATGGCCTGCGCAGCTTCAACAACATGCTCCACCATCGTTTTTCCACACACTTGATGCAAAACTTTATAAAGGCGTGATTTCATCCTTGTGCCCTTGCCAGCAGCAAGAACCACTACAAATTTTCTCATTAATTAGCCTCTTTTATATTCAAATATTATCAACGGTTATTAGTATAACATTAACAACTAAAAACGATTAAAATCAGTGTGCGCAATCAAAGTACCGGGCTCAGCCAGAATTACCTTTTTCTTGCCGTCAACTCGTTTAATCTTGACCAGTGACAAGTGATTCTCGATCAATTTTTCATCTTCAAAATCGGCTTCGCACAAAACGCAGATGCCGGCAATCGTGCTGTTGAACTCGCGGACCAACTGCTGCATTCCGGTCAACGTGCCACCAGCCATCATAAAGTCATCAACTAATAAGACATTTGAGTGTTCATTTAATACTCTCGTTGGCAATTCCATCTTGGATACCCGGTCGAGTGAGGAAGAAATATAATTAACTGAAACTGTTGCGCCCTCAGTTACCTTTGAACGTTTGCGCGCAATAATAAACGGGACATTCAAGTAGCGTGCAACAGCCTGTGCCAATGAGATGCCCTTTGTTTCAATGGTCATTACCACATCAATCTTTGAATATGCGTAACGAGTTGCAATCAATTTGCCAATTTTTTCCAAATCCTGTGAATTGCCCAAAATATCTGAAAGGTAGACAAAGCCGCCAGCCAAAATTCGTTCGGGATCCTCAATTCTTGCAGCCAAATCTTGTAAATAGTTTTGTGCATGCTTTTTGCCCCAAAAAGGAACATAGCGCACGCCGCCTGCAGCTCCAGCCACTGTCTCAAGAATGCCGTCCTGGTTCTCTGCTAGGGTATGTTTTAGGATCGCCAGATCTTCAGAAATGGATGACTTAGCGGCACCATAGCGTTTAGCAAAGAAAGGCAATGGAATTAAATCATGTGGTCGCTCCATTAAATATTTAGTCATATCGACTAATCTCTCTGAACGTTTCATAAAATCTCCTCTCTAATGTTTGTTTCTACTATACACTGAACCACAAAAAAAGACACTAACATTTTTAAAATGTTAATGCCAAAAAATTTACGTTTGAGCGCTCACTTGATTTATTCGCCAGAATCATCAAATTTTAAGGTGATATTTTTGGTTAACAAGTCTGTATAGCTGTATGAAACATGCTTAAAGTTATTTTGATCTTGATCTAAATCAACTACAAAAACAGCTGGAAATGTTTCTTTTAATACACCACGTCGTTTAGTAACTTTTTTACGTCCTGCTCTTGCAACTACGGTAAGCGAATCACCTAAATGCAAGTCTAACTTTTGCTTAATGGTAGTAATAGATGTTGGCACTGAAAACAACTCCTTTAGGCATCAATTCTACCACAATATTATTATTTTTTCAATTCTTTCTCAGTGCATGCTTAGGTGCTTTTCATCATTCAGAAACTGGGATTGCACGTGCAATTTGAATAAATTGTGCAATTGTCAGTTGTTCAGGTCTAACGCGGGCGTCAACTCCCAGTGCATCAATTAGCTGTTCACGGACAGTTTGATCAGGAATAAGATTTTTCAAGTTATTGTTCAATGTTTTGCGCCTTTGGGCAAAACACATCTTTACCACCCAGTTAAAATGCTTGACATCACCGACGTCAGGCTTATTTTCTAACGGCGTTAAAACCACCACGCTTGAATCGACTTTTGGTCGCGGAACAAAAGAATTATGGCTAACGGTGAGCGCATCTTGAACGCTCATTTGCGTTTGGACGGCAATTGTTAGCGGGCCGTATTCTTTGCTATTCGGCTGCGCACTAAGGCGTGCGGCTACTTCTTTTTGCATCATTAAGGTTAAACTAGCAAAATTTAGCTCCGCTTGATTTAAAAAGAAAATAATCGGTGTGGTTATATAATATGGCAGATTAGCAACCACTTTAATCGGTTTATTTAGATCAAAAAAGCCGGCCAAATCATTTTTAAAGTCTGCCTTAAGAATGTCTTTCATCAGCAGCTTAAACCGCTCATTTAAAGAAGCACCATTTATTTGGTCAGGGAGCTCATTTTGCAGTATTTGCGGCAAATTCTCGTCAACCTCGTAAGCAAAGACCTTGGCTCCTGCCAGCAGCAATTGTTCCGTTAAAGAACCAATTCCCGGACCAATTTCAATGACTTGGTCATCGGCTTGAACACCGGCGGCTTCCACGATGCCTTTAATTGTATCGACATCAACCAAAAAGTTTTGTCCCAAATTTTTCTTTGCTCGTACAAAGTAGCGGTTGATAATTGCTTCGGTTCTCACGGCTGAACCAATTGGAATTTCACGACTCATTTTTTGCCTCCTCTACGGCCTCTTTAAGTTCAGCAAGTGAAATGCCAAATGTCTGCAGCCTTTGATAAAACTGCTTGGCATTGCCATAACCGATTCGCAGCTTAATGCCAACCTGTTCACGTAATTGGCGTGAATTTTTTCCACTTGCAAGTCCCAAGCGCTGATAATCCTGTTTGGTCAAATCACTAGCACGCTGTTTTTGTTCGTGCAAAGCCTTGAGAGCCTTAGTCAAAGCCTCTTTTGACGCATGCTCGACGCCAAGCGAATTACCCCGACCATGCTTACTAGGCTCGCCCTCTTTGCGCGTGATAAAAGCCTGTTTAGCAGACGGCACTGCCGCTGTAACTAGTCGCCGAATTCGTTCACCATTCAAATCGGGGTCTGTTAAAACAATAATTTCCCTTTTTTCAGCTAATTTTTTTAATTGTGTTAAAACCGTTTGCGGAACGTCAGAACCATTGGTTTCAATTGTTTCAATCCCAGGAAAAAACTGTTTCAACCGAATCGTATCATCTTTTCCTTCAACAACCACAACCGCATTGAATTGCTTTTTATTTAAGACCATAAACCCTCATTGTATTTGCATAAGTTGCTTCAGCAACCTCTGTCAAAGGCACCTGTTTCAGTTCTGCGATCGCACGCGCCACATAATAGACATTACCCGGCTCATTTTGGCGACCACGGTATGGCTTAGGCGTTAAAAATGGTGCGTCGGTTTCAATTAACAGCCGCTCTAACGGCGTCTTTTTAACTGCCTCATGAACCTCTTTGGCTTTGGTAAAGGAAACAACACCTGAATATGAAAAATTCACATTTAAGTCCATAAATTTTTCAAGCCATTCAGGATTGCCATTGAAACTGTGTAAAACTGCGCCATATTCAAGATTACTGTCTTTAAGTATTTGATAGCAGTCGGCAAAGGCATCCCTCGTATGGATGTCTACTGGCATCTTAAGCTCATGCGCCACTTCCAGCTGCCGCGCAAAAACAGCACGCTGCACCGAGCGTGGTGCTTCATCCCAATAATAATCAAGACCGATTTCGCCCATTGCCACCACGCCAGGAATTTGAAGCTGCTCAATTAATTTATCTTCAGCCGCTTGATCATATTCTTGCGCAACATCAGGACAATAGCCCACCATCGCGTAAACCGGCTCAAAGCGCTGGCTAAGATCAATTGCACGTTCATTAAAGTCCGGATCCTGACCGGCACAAATCATTTTGGTTACGCCTAATTTTTGTGCCCGCTCAAGATAGAATTCTTCTTTGCCGCGAAAAGGTTCATCTTGTAAATGAGTATGATTATCAATTAACTCCATTAGGCTAAATCAGCCCCGATTTCATGCTCATCACCAACTAAAGCCAGTTTAACTTTCCCGCCTTTTTCACTGGACAGCAGCATGCCTTGGCTCAAATGTCCTAGCATCTTGCGTGGTTTTAAGTTTGTGACCGCCAAAACCTTTTTCCCTAAAAGTTCACTGGCATTCGGGTAGTATTTACGAATGCCGCTTAAAATTTGCCGTTCATCACCATTGCCGAAATCAAGCTGGAACTGCAGCAATTTGTCAGAGCCTTGAACTGGCTCAACACTAAGGATTTTACCAACTTTAATCTTCACTTTATCAAAGTCAGCGATTGAAATTTCCGGGTCTTTCTCTTTTTCACCACGGCTATGCTTCTTTGGTTTAGCCTTAGCCATTTCTTCTTGAATATACTTGATTTCTTCTTCCGGTTTTAAGCGTGGATAAATTGGTTGTGGGTCATTTGTCACTGTCACATTCCAGCCAAAAGAACCGAAGGCAAGTTGTTTTTGTTCCTGCTTATCCCAGTTTAAGCCAAGCTGCTTAAACATTTCAACCGGCGTCCTGGTCATAATTGGCGCAATCAGCAAAGCAATGATTCGCAAGCTTTCTGCAAGATTGGACATTACACGGGACAAATCATCTTTTTTACCTTCTTTATTAAGAACCCAAGGCATGGTTTCATCAATATACTTGTTTGCCCGACTGATTAATTTCCAAATGTCATCAATTGCCTGGGTAAAGTGGAGCGTATCCATTTCCTTCAGATAGGATGCGATTGTTTCACTGGCAGCATTGGCCAAATCTTTGCCTAACTCATCTTGCTCTGCGGCTAATGGCGCAACTTGACCATTTTGATATTGATTAATCATTGATACTGTTCTGTTAAGCAGGTTGCCTAAGTCATTGGCCAAGTCAAAGTTCATTCGCTCAACGAAGTCTTCTGGCGTAAAGACGCCATCAGCTCCAAATGGCAAGGCGCGCATCAGGTAGTAACGCAGCGCATCTACGCCATAGCGGCTAATAATGGATTCCGGGTAAACGGCATTCCCCTTTGATTTAGACATCTTGCCGTCTTTCATTAAGACCCAGCCATGGCCGATCACATGCTTTGGCAATGGCAAGCCTAACGCCATTAACATAATTGGCCAGTAAATCGTATGGAAACGAACGATTTCTTTACCTACTAGATGAACATCAGCCGGCCAATATTTTTTAAACAATGAATCATCATCGGAGTCATAACCTAGAGCAGTAATATAGTTTGAAAGAGCATCAATCCAAACGTATACCACATGTTTTGGATCACTTGGCACCGGTATTCCCCATGAAACTGTCGTTCTTGTTACTGACAGATCTTCCAGACCTGGTTTAATGAAATTATTAACCATTTCCTTTTCACGAGAATGTGGCAGGATAAACTCAGGATGATCTTGATAGTATTGGTAAAGCCGATCAGCATACTTACTCATCTTAAAGAAGTACGAAGGTTCTTTAACCAGTTGAACTTCATGTCCAGATGGTGCTTTACCACCAATCACATTGCCATCATCGTCTTTATAGACTTCAGCTAATTGCGATTCAGTAAAGTACTCTTCATCTTCAACGGAATACCAGCCGATGTATTCACCTAAGTAAATATCACCTTGCTTTAATAATTGCTCAAAGATTTTTTGGACGCCTTTAACATGTTCTTCATCTGTTGTTCTAATGAACTTGTCGTATGAGATATCGAGGCTTTTCCATAATTTTTTGTAAGTTTCAACCATTTGATCGACAAATTTTTGGGGCTTAATTCCCTGTTTTTCGGCTTTTTGCTCAATTTTAAGACCGTGCTCATCGGTCCCGGTTAAAAAGAAGGTATCATAGCCTTGGCTACGCTTATAGCGCGCCATGACATCAGCTGCGATTGTCGTATAAGCATTGCCGATCGTTAAACGACCGGACGGATAATAGATTGGGGTTGTTATATAGAAAGTTTTTTTATCGGCCATATTTATTTTCTCCTTAAACCTTATTTAAGTTCATTATATTATACTACATCAATAAAAAAGGAAATTCCTTATGGAATCTCCTTTTTAGCTATTCTTATTTAAATTAAGAACTTTTCGTCCTTTAAGTAAAAGTGCTTTATCCATGTTGTCAAGAGAATATAAAGAACTAATATTACCAGTACAACCCAAATGAAGCTGATTGGCATTTGGCCAAAACCAAGTTTTTCAGATAAAAATGAAAATGGAATCAGCGTGCCAATTACTCCAGCCCCAAACGTTGCCAAGGTTACTCCAGGAGCAGCGTGCTGCTGAATGAATGGCAAACGTGGATCACGCAGTGCGTGAATAACCATTTCTTGTGTCCATAGTGATTCAATAAACCAGCCGGTATGGAACAGGGCAATAAAGGCCGCTTGCTGAGTAGCGTTTAGCGTACTGAAGTTGCCTCCAGCCAGTTTCGGACAGATGACAAAGAACAACAAGCCAAAGGTTAAAATATCAAAAACTGAGGAAGTTGGACCAAAGTAGAACATGAACTTCGGCAGTTTTTTCGTTGACCAGCTTCGCGGTTCTCTTAAAAATTCATCAGACATGTCATCAAATGGCAGTGACAAACAACTTGTTCCGTACAGCAGATCTAATACAAGCAGCTGCAGTGGCAACATCGGTAAGAATGGCAAAAAGGACGAGGCCACCATAATGGATAAAATATTACCAAAATTGGAAGACAAAGTAATTTTAATGTACTTCATCGTATTACCAAAGACCTTACGACCGATTCTAACGCCTGTTTCAAGCACGTTTAGGTCCTTATGCAGCAAAATAATATCAGCTGATTCCTTGGCGATATCCACCGCAGTATCCACAGAAATTGACACATCAGCCGCTTTCATCGCCGGCGCATCGTTAATGCCATCACCCATATATCCTACGGTATGACCATTTTGCTTCAATAGGTTAATAATATTGGTCTTGTCTTCAGGCGAAAGCTTGACGAAAATATTGCATTCCTCAACCATTTTGGCTAATTCTTCAGTCTTTTTCCCTTCCAAATCAGCGCCTGAATAGACCGTATCAACGTTTAAGCCGACCTGCAGACCAACTGTTCTAGTTACAGCTTCATTATCACCAGTCAAGATTTTCACAGTAATGCCGTCTTCTTTGAGCCGAGCCAAAGATTCCTTGGCACTTTCTTTAGGCGGATCAAGAAAGGCTAAAAAGCCACACAGAATCAGGTCGCTTTCATCTTTAACCGAAAACTCACCCACAGGCGCAGGATTGCGCTTATAAGCAAGCATGATTACCCGCAAGCCATCATCGTTCATATCATTGACTTTGTCCATGACTTTTTGCTTCCGCTCCGGCGTCAATGGCAAGATCTGGCCGTCAACCTCGATCTTTGTGGAAACGGCCATCATTTCTTCAGATGCACCTTTCGTCACCAGCAGGTGCTCACCATGCTCACGGTCAGAATTTTCCACAACCACGCTCATTCTTCTTCTGGAAAAGTCAAACGGAATTTCATCGATCTTGTTGTAATCACGTTGAATTTCGCTAATGTCGAGCTCATCGCCCGCTGCCTCAATGATCGCCTTATCAATCAAGTTTTTCATCCCTGTTTGATAATATGAATTGAGGTAGCCCATTTCCAAAATTTTTGGATTCTCATGCAAATTCAAGTCATAGTGCCGTTCCAAAACCACTTTATCCTGGGTAAGCGTCCCCGTCTTGTCGGTACACAGAATGTCTGCCGAACCGAAGTTTTGAATTGAGTTCATCTTTTTAACGATTGTCCCTTTTTTGGACATTTCGATTGAACCTTTAACCAGGTTGGTTGTCACAATTACCGGCAGCATTTCTGGCGTTAAGCCAACTGCAGTGGCAATTGAGAAAATCAAGGCGTTAACCCAGTCGCCCTTGGTCAGACCGTTAATGATAAAGACTAGCGGCGCGATAATTGCGGTCATGATGATCAATAGTTTTGAAACATTTTTGATCCCAACATCAAACGCGGTATTTTTAACATCATGATGAGAAATATCATGGGCTAGTTTGCCGAACATTGTCCGTTCACCAGTCGCAAAGACAACGCCTAAGCCGGATCCTGAAACAATTGTAGTTCCTTCATAAAGAACATTGGGGTAGTCAAGATAATCACGATCTGAACCAATTTTTGGCTTCTTAGTGGCAATCTTTTCCACCGGGTTCGATTCACCATTGAGCGAACTCGATGAGCAAAAGAGGTCCTTGCTCGATAGCAAGCGCATGTCGGCCGGAACCATATCGCCCGCTGCCAACCGGATAATATCGCCAACCACTACTTCGCTAGTGTCGATTTCTTGATCCTTGCCATCCCGGATAATATCGGTTGTGACCGAAACCATCTTGAGCAATGAATCAACGGCGTTAGAAGATCTAACATTTTGGATAAAACTGGTAATTCCAGAAATACCAACCATAATCAACATGATGGCAACCGTGGTTAGATCTTTTTCTCCAGCCGGAACAAAGATGTAGTCTGTAAACAAAGACAAAGTTGCTAACACCAGCAATACTAGTGTAAACGGCGTTATAAACGCTTCAACTAAAAAATGCAGCTTGGAATTATGTTTACTGGTCGAAATTGTATTTGCACCATATTTTTCGCGATTTTTTTCTGCTTGCTCGCTTGACAAACCTGTGCTGCTGGCATGCAGTCTAGCTAAAGTTTCCGATCTGCCTTCGCTGGCAATTGCCTTTACCAACTCCAGATCTTTGTTACTAGCCATCTCATTTGGTTTTCTCAGCATTATTCTCACTCTCCTTTTTTCAAAGAACCAAAACAAACTAAAAAAGGGCCGCCTCTGCTACCGCTGGCGACCCCTTTTTAACAAGGTATCATTAATACTCATCGTTCAGTTTTAACACTACGCAACGTAAGCTTAAAGCTAGCTATCTGGTTACCGCCTTATGTCGACGGAAACTATTTAACTCGTTGGCTGGATGTTTCCGGGCGATAGCATATGTTCACGTAGGAGTCTCACCTAACAGTTCATTTATTTTTATTTAATTCGCATTGTGAGTGTAATACAAAACGATGGAACAAGTCAACCTTTTTATTTATTTTTTACATGCAGATTGTTTCTAAAAAAGTAAAATAAGCCCCCCATCACAACGATTAGTGCTAGTGCAATCGGCAATGCAAGTCGTCTAGGATGGGACAGCTGGCTGCGCTCCTCACTGGTCAAATCATATTTATCCAGTGAGTATTGATAGCGTTGGTCAATCGTTGTCGCACACGCCCGAAAGACGAAGCGCAAACCGCGGTTAAATTCTTTTTTGCTGCTGCTGCGCAAGCGATCTGATTGCGAGCGTAAAATCGTCCCCCTCACATCAGCTGTGAAGGCGCCGTGCAAGTCTTTACTTGAATAAATTTGGACATTACGCTTTTTATTAGTTGAACCAACGATAATAAAAACGGTATGCTTATCCTTATTCAAATTTTTCGGGGTCAAGTGGTCAACACGCGCAACCGTCTTCACAATTATTTGCGGTTGTTCACTTGTTTGCAAATAACGGCCATTTTTTTCCTTAATCAGTTTACTGGTTTCTTTTTCCAGCAAATGTGCTTTATCGTGGACATAAGGATTGGTAAAACCAGTCATCGTCAAAAAAACGCCAACAAAAAAAGTTAATAAAATTAACTTAGTTTTCTGCATCTTCCAGTTTGCGTGCCAACTGTTCCACGTATTCACGATCAAGTTTAATTTGTTCATAAGGAACCCCACAATCTTTAAAAAGTGCAATCGCTAGTGGACTGTCATGATAATCGAAGTAATAGTTGATTTTCTTAATCCCGGCCTGAACAAGCGCCTTAGCGCAATTATAGCAAGGAAAGTGCGTTACATAGATTTCGGTATTGTCCGTTGACACGCCATTACGAGCGCATTGGATCAACGAGTTCATTTCGGAGTGAATCGTCCGCACGCAATGACCGTCAACCAATTGGTGACCAACATCATCGCAGTGAGGCTCTCCCGTGACCGAACCGTTATAACCGGTTCCGATTATGCGGTTGTCCTTTACTAAGACGCTGCCGACTAATGCACGGTCACAAGTTGAGCGCTGGGCAATGACGAGTGCCTGCATCATAAAGTACTGTTTCCAAGGAATCCGACTACGCATTTTTGGTTACCTCTTAAAGTAATTTAGGCCAATCGCATCACGCACTTCTTCTAGCGTTTGTTTGGCGACTTCATTGGCCTTTTTAGAACCTTCAATTAGCATTTCATAAACATCATCCTGCTTTTGTTCATACTCTTGGCGCCGCTGCCGAATTGGTTCCAGCTCATTTTCCAAAACGGTGTTTAAATAGCGCTTAATTTTAACGTCACCCAAGCCGCCTTTTTGGTAGTCTGCCTTTAATTGCGCCACCTTTTCCTTGTCCGGATCAAAAATATCAAGATACGTAAACACGGTGTTGCCTTCTACCTTGCCCGGATCTTCTACATGAATATGACCAGGATCAGTATACATTGACATGACCTTCTTTTGAACCGTTTCTGCATCATCAGACAGGTAAATTGCATTTCCTAACGATTTCGACATTTTAGCGTTGCCATCAAGTCCTGGCAATCTGCCTTGACCTTTGCTGGGGAAATAGCCTTCTGGCTCGATTAACACGTTGCAATTATAAACCCGGTTAAACGTACGCACAATTTCCCGTGCTTGCTCAAGCATCGGTTCCTGATCATCCCCAACCGGAACAAGGGTCGCTTTAAAAGCAGTAATGTCAGCAGCCTGCGAAACTGGATAGTTTAAAAAACCCACCGGAATCGAATCGTTGAAGTTTTTTTGCTTGATCTCCGCCTTGACGGTCGGATTTCTTTCTAGTCGACTTACCGTGACTAAGTCCATATAATAGGCAGTGAGTTCAAATAAAGCAGGTATTTGTGACTGGACAAAAATAGTTGAAATTTCAGGATTGATCCCAACAGCCAAATAGTCGAGCGCAACTTGGATCAAACTATTGCGAATTTTTTCCGGATCACGGGCATTATCAGTTAATGCCTGTGTGTCGGCAATCATAATGTACGGGTGATATTCACCGGAATTTTGCAGCATTACCCGGTTTTTTAGCGAGCCAATGTAATGACCCACATGGAGCTTGCCGGTTGGACGGTCACCTGTAAGGATAACTTTTTTATTCATTGTCTTTAGCCTTTCTTTAAAATGAAGCCTGCTTTATTGTGATTAACTATCATTCTACCAAAAATTAAGCAATGATTAAATACGGAGGATAAAATGTGTAATCAGTTTCAGCTGCCCAGCTTAGCCGATATTAAAAAATACCTAGTAAATGATCTAAAACTCCCCCTTGAAGAACCGCATGGAAATTTACCAGAAGAATGTTCCGTTTTTCCTAAGGGAATTGCTCCAGTCCTGCTGTATAAAAATGAACACTTAGAGCTTGTGCCGAAAACCTGGGGCTATCCTAGCCCATTTAACCATCAAAAAGTGCTTTTTAATTCACGAATTGAGCGTTTCTTTGAAACGCGACATTCAATGTGGGATGAGTCATTTGCTAAATCTAGGTGCCTAATTGTTGCCAGTCAATTTTTTGAATCTGGGCGCAATAAATATACGACTGCGGCCGGCCACCAGTATCACGAACGTTTCAGTTTTCACGATCCTGATGCACCGCTCACTTTAATTGCCGGCATCTATCAGCAGGATCATTTTTCGTTAGTTACAACCGCGCCGAATTCGGTGATGGCACCGGTTCATGACCGAATGCCACTAGTGATCAAGCCCAGTGAGCTGCGGCAGTGGTTGTTTCAAAGCTTTTCTTCGCTTGTCGATCGCAGCAAGACAAGTCTAGCTGCAGCTAAATTACCGAACAGAAAATAAGTAAATATGCTTTCCTCGTCCTATTCTGAGTTAGCCGCGCCACTTTTCATTCCCAAAATCAAAGCTTGGTTTTGAAGTTAAAACATGATAAACTAGTTCAGTAATGCGGGTATAGTTTAATGGTAGAATGTTAGCTTCCCAAGCTGAAGATGCGGGTTCGATTCACGCTATCCGCTTAACTTAAAAAGGCAATGACCTTAAAGTCATTGCCTTTTTTGCTTTCAAAAATTTAGGTCATAATCAATAAAATGATGCCATTCAGCATTGCCAGGTAGACTGGCATCCATAAAGTTTGGGTATGGAGGTATGACCATGCAAAAAATGAACCGAACAGTGCATTAATGATTAAGAGGGGTAAGGAACTTTGCCAATTTAGCAGGCTAAACAAGATACCAGAAGTAATGATTCCAAGAACTGCAGTTGTGACGGTGTTGCGGCGAAAAGCATAATTGAACAAAAAACCGGTTGTCAGAAATTCCTGCAGGATCGGCAGGACAACACCAATGGCTGCCATTAAGAACCAATAGCCGGAAACCGACTCGTGCCTCAAATAAGTCGTTTGAAAACCATATAATTTTAGTTTGCCATAAGACTGCATCCAGCAAACAACAATCCGCAAAATCGTCACCACAACTGTCAGCCCAATTGTTAGACCATACTTACTGAGCCAAGAACCTGAAAAGCTCCGGTCAAAGTAACGCTGCTCGCGATTAAAGCGATAAACAAAAAAGAGCAGAATTGCTAATGAAATCGTTGCAAATAAAATCAGATCCCAAATGTGGATTGATGAATTCATGGCAACCAGCTTAACAACGCCAGCAACCATTAAATAACCAATAAAATAAATCACGTAGCGTATCAGGTTGCCTTCTCTTGATGCTGGTGTATTCACTAAAATTACCTCTATCCTTTATCTGCCTTACAAGTTCCATATTATAGCAAAAAAAGCCAATTTAATGAAACGCTAGCCTAACTTTTACGACTTATCTTTGCGTAAAAAAGGGGTAGTTTGCGCGTTCCTCCTAAACTAGTTAGCAATTAACTTAAACACAGTTTTTTTATTCATACGCATTGCCACCATTGTGTCCGCCAACTAAACTGCTGCGCTGAATCGCGGTTGCTCCTTCTAACAGGCTGGAAGCTTTAACCAAACTAGAAAAGCCATATTTTTGTCTAATTTCATCAATCGTTTGATCAACTTGATGCTTTTTGATTTGCGCACTAGGCGAAACTAAAAAAGTTAATTGCTGATACCGGTCGGGAATCAACTGACTGCAGGTAATACCCAAAGCACGCACGGCCTCACCGCGCCAGTTTTGCCGAAACAGTGCTAATATCTCCTGCACAATTGCATCATTCTCATTTGTTGGGCAAATTTTCCGCTGCACACTAAAACCACTGCGCTCGCCATTTGGCTGATATTTCGAAAACCAGACAAATAAGCTAACACACTCCGCTTGCAGCCGGTGGGCCCGAATCCGTGCTGCCACCTGTTCGCCAATTTCACGCAACACTATTTCAATTTCGCGCTGCACTGTATAATCCCTGGTCAAAATCTGGGAGTTGCCGTAATTTTTCATTTGCGGAAAATACTTTTGACTGATAATGCTGCGGTCAACCCCCCAACTCATCGCAAAAAGCTGTTCTCCAATTACGCCAAATTCTTTTTTTAAAATCGCAGGATCAGTATGAGCTAATTCATACATGTTATTGATGTGGAAGCGATGCAAATGACGGGCTGTTCTGTGCCCAATGCCCCAGACTTCCTCCATGTCATTAATTTGCCAAATTGTATCAGGCACATCAATATAATGCCAGTAAGCAATCATTGAGCGGCGATGCTTCGCGGAAATATCCATTGCCAATTTAGCAAGCAATGGATTTTCACCAATTCCACAAGTCGTGTACAGTCCCAGCTTCTTCTTGATTTCTAGCTGGATTTTACGCGCTACCAAATAAGGATCATCGCCAAACAAGTGCCATGATTTTGTCATATCAATCATGCTTTCATCAATTGAATAAGCATGAATGTCCTCTTCCGCCGCATATTTACGAAAAATATCGAGCACCTGCATGCTGCGTTTAATATATAAATTCATGTGCGGATCAACCAGCAGCAAATCAGGGGCATCCCTCTTATTGGGCAAATCGCGCACCCGCATTACGTTAGTTAAACCGTACTTTGCCTTTGCTAAAGGCGAAGCCGCCATGATCAGTCCAGAACCATATTTCGAATCGGGTTGGTGTGACACCACGGCCAAGACTGCCTTCATCGGATTAAGGCCTAGTTCAAGCGCCTCACAGCTCGCAAAAAATGATTTATTATCAATCATAAACACAACCCGATGTGGTTCATATCGATAATCGTACATTTTCTCACTCCTTGATTACAAACTCTTGTTCGGTTTTAAAACAAATTATACAAACATATGTTCGAACAATCAAGTGGAAACTTGCGAAAAAAATTTATTCGACTGCAATGATTGTGACGTGATAAGTACCGGCCGGAGCCGCAACACTAACTGTTGTCTGCGCTTCTTTTTTCATAATTGCCTGGCCAAGCGGCGAGTCAAAGGAAACCTTCCCAGCCGCAATGTCTGCTTCCATTCGCCCAACGACTTTGTACTTTTCCGTTTCGTCATCATCGTCAAATTTAAGTGTGACCGTTTTGCCCAGATCTACCTTGCCATCGTCAGTTTTTTCGATTACCTCCGCATACTTTAGCTGCTTTTCCAAATAACGAACTCGGCTTTGCAAATGTCCCAAATCTCTTTTGGCCTCTGTATATTCAGTATTTTCAGACAGATCACCTAACGCGCGTGCTTCCTGTAAAATCTTAATTCTGCGCGGGCGATCCTTTTTTAAGGCGGCAATTTCAGCCTGAATTTTTTGGTATCCTTCAGGCGTCATTTTCTGATAATAAACCAATGCTTTCACTCCTTTTATTTTTTCTCAAAAAATTATCCACAGGCAATTATTACTGCCACAACGGTTTTCACAATTTGTTTTTAGCACTCGAAAATAATGAGTGCTAAATACTTTAATTTTACAAAATAAGGTACTATAATAATAACTGTAATGAGGAAATGGAAAACACCCCAGTACAAAAATTAACTAAAATTTGAAAGGAAGCTTTTTACTATGGCAAATGATATGATGAATCGGCACAAT
>CALYQE010000035.1 GCA_945281075.1 uncultured Lactobacillus sp.
TTTTGTTATCTCCGATTCAATGTACTTACATGACAAATTGAAAAAACGCAGAGAAGATTATAGAAAATTATATTAATATATTTTAAAAATAAACTCACTAAATTAATAGCTAATGGTTCTACTTTGTTATTAATATTCTTTCTACCTTTGTCAAAACTTTTAGTCTGCAATTGATCCGTTTTATGTCATATTTGTGTGTGCCATATCTTTAAGATCATGAAATTGAGCTTCCTGATCACAAAATAATTAGGTTTTTAGCAAGCTAAAGAAGTTTTTACTAGACCGTCACTATTAAGTTGCCGCTATAAGACATAACTATCATAATTCCCAGGAGCAAAACGTTGTTTAAAAAGCAGACTTCATTATTGTAAGCTTTGATCAGTTCGTAAAAGCGGCCGTGAAGTTTTTACTCGATGACAGTTTAAATTTTTTTGTTGGACAAAAAGGCCCCAAAGGTTAGACAACTTTTGGGGCACTGTATAAATTCTATTGCTTCAAAGCATTGACATATTAATTTTTTCCGCAGTAAGTTTTAAACTAGTTTTTATTTTTTTAAAACCATACACCTTCATTCTTGCTGTTGGTCCGGAAACACTAATTGCAGCAACAATCCTCTTTTTTCTTAGAATTGGTAGAGCGATGCAGCTTAAACCATATTCAGATTCTTCGCGATCATATGAAAATTGTTGTTGTTTAATTTGATTGAGTTCCTTTTTTAATGACCTTATTTCAGTAATAGTGTTGACCGTCATTTTTTTTAAGTCAACATTTTTCAAATAAGCAGAGAGTTTATCTGGTGAAAAAGTTGATAAAAAGAGTTTACCAATACTACTACAATAAAGTGGTGCAACTGGAATTAATTTGACTTGCAAAGAAAAATATTTACCTGTAATACTTTTTAAATAAACAACTTCTGAATTATATAAAATCCCCAAATTAATCGTTTCACCAGTTTTTTTAGCAAATTTTTTCATAAAAGGTAAAGCTATTTGGACCAAATCATTTTTATTTTTAGCTTGAGCTACAAAGTTATAAAAAAAAGAGCCTAAATTATATTCCTGGTCATCATTCTTATTTACTATCTTTAATTGTTCTAAAGAATCCAACAAACGAAAAACTGTTGTTTTTGGTAAATGTGCTTTACGTGACAACTCACTAACACCAATCTTAGCATTTGCATTAGCAATAACATCAATAATATTAAATGTATTGGCAATTGTTTTATTTATCTTGTTTTCAGTCAACTTTTCCACTCTTTTTATAAGTTAACGACACTTCTCACTTTACCGCCAGAAATGATGGTTTTTGCATCATTCAAAGCAATTTCCATACTATTTTTAATGGCTAATTTAGTAAAGAAAGCAATGTGTGGTGTAATCAAAACTTGAGGCATTGCTTTCAGTTCTTCATAATCTTGTGGCAACGTATTTGGTAAATTTTTCTTACCATAAAAATCTGTTTCATCAGCTAAAGTATCCAATGCGGCACCAGAGATTTGCCCTGATTTTAAGCCAGCAATTAAAGCTTGAGTATCAACTAGGCCACCACGAGCTACATTAATTAAAATAGGCTTTTTCTTCATTTTACTAATCGTATCTTTATTTATAGTGTTCTCGGTACTTGGTAACAATGGAGTATGTAAAGAAATGATGTCAGCTTCAGCAAGTATAGTATCCAAATCAGTGTAGGTAGTATAAGGTTCAAGTGATGCATCATAAAAAGGATCATAAGTTAATACTTTTGCTCCTAAGGCACTATAAATCTGAGCGCTAGCACCACCAATATGGCCAGCACCAATTAAGCCCACAGTACAATTAAATATCTCAGTACTAATGGTTTTTTCATCATACGTAAAATCTCCGTGCTCCATTCTATTTTGATAAACACCAATTTTGCGTAATAAATACATCGCTCCTGTTACACCTAACTCGGCAATAGCACGTGGCGAATAAGCTGCAACATTTGTGATCATAATACCATTTTCTTTAGCAGCATCCAAATCTTGATTATCAACGCCAACTTGGCGAACAGCTAACTGCTTTATGCCATACTGCTTGAACTTTTTATAAACGCTTGCTTCTACCGGTGTAGTACCTTCTGAAGAAACGCCATCAAAGCCTTTAGCCAACCCGGCATTATTAGCACATAATTCGTCACGAACAAGTTTTACCTCAACTTTATTTCGATTTGCCCAATTTTGAATATAAGGCTCTTCCATTTCTATTGCACCATAACAAATAATTTTCATACTAAGCTCTCCTATTCCTATTTATTATTTATAATGTTTATTTTTGATCTAAGTCAATATACCAATCATCTTCGTTATAGATTTTAGGGAATCTTTGTAAAAGTTTATGAACTATATAAGAAACAAGTAGGGGCAAAATAAAATAAATTACTGCCAAAACAACTAATTTCATTATGGTTGAGCCAGTCATATATGTATATGAATTAATTGGGCCCACTGGTTGTCCAAAACCTGCACAAGCTGCATTGTTTTTAATTCCTATAAATGAATCAACGAATCCAGTAATTGCTCCTACTATAGCTATAGGCAGCAACATACGGGGATTACGGACAAAATTAGCAAGCATCATTTTTACTGAGCCCCAAAACATTGCAAATGATACACCTTTACCATTAACTTTATATGTCGCTACTGCAACCATCATGAAGCATGCTGTTACTCCCACTGAAGCTGCACCACCAGCTATGCCATTAATGCCAATTGCATAAGCAAGACCAACCGTTGACAGTGGCGTTGCAATAATTACAGCGAAAGCCATTGCTATCAAGGTGGACATCAACATCGGTTGCAATTTAGTAATTGAATTCAATAAATCGCCGATTCCTGTTGATATCATATGTACATATCTATACGACCACATGCCCAGTGCGCCAACTAAAGTACCACAAATAATTGGATCCCAAATAATGGAAAAGCTTCCAACATATTTTCTTATTAGAAAAATTACAATAATAGCGAGTGTAATCACTAAAATTATGTTAATTAAGTCCCCCATACCAACAAGGGTCCAAGTGCCATTTGAAAAATCCACTGCGCCACTTCCTATTAAAGCAGCCATTGCCACACTAGACTTTTCAATCATGTTAAAGCCAAACTGATTAGCAGCTAATAAGCCAGCAGCTACTGGAACAATGTACATTCCCATATTTGCCGCCGTATTAATTGTTGCCCAAAACGTATTTGTTTTAGATAAACCACTAATAAAAGGAACAATTATTGCTCCTGGTGTCACAGCTACAACAATTGCCATAGCAATTGCTGACATGATTCTATTTAAAAAATCACCTAAATGGTATTTTTTTAATTCTTTCAAATAAATCCCTCCTAATTTTGGAACGTTGTTCCAATTAATAATATAATATTTTCACAAACTTTTTGCAATAAAAATATTAAACTAAATTTTTTCTTAACTTGTCCCAAAATTCAGATTGTATTCTCCATTGTTATTTACAGCTTTTATCTTTTTCAACTCTAATGATTTTAAAAATTATAGTTAAATTATTCACTTAAAGAATTATATTAACTAAAATTAATCTTAAATGATGAACAGTAGAAGCTTCTTTAGTATCCAAAGCTTGGAAATAGTCTGGGCAAAACTAAGAGGACCATCCCCTTCTGAATATTCGGGGATAGTCCTCAGTTAATAATTATTAAAAACTTTAAAGTTCAAGGTTTACAACAAAATTATCAGATTTATTATATATAAGCTTCTGAGCGCGAATTAACGTTATAACCAAATCGCTATGGTGATTTTAAAAATTAAGTTGTTTACTTTTATTTTTATACACCATCACTTTCAATCAAAAATAAATAAACTAATGTATTAATCTAATACTATATAATTTTAAAAATGGTTGATTATTCCAAACAGCTGCAAAAGACCAATACAGAAAATTACAAAACCCCAAAAAATATATAGCTTGTCGTATAGCCCTGTCCGTTTTTTATTGAGAAAGCCTGTTGTCATTAGCAAAAAGCCAACACCTAATGTAATTAAGTCGTCCATATTTTAACTGGCATTCTCTACTTCAAAATACCAAATGCATATCCAAGAATACCAACCCCAAATAAAATGAAGATCAGTAAAATGGGACTTACTCTCTTTTTTAGCAAATACATCATTAATAGCGTCAATCCGAGTGACAGTAAGCCAGGACAAAGCTGATCCAAAATATTTTGAATGGTTGTAATGGTCGTTTTCCCGTTAAAAGTAGTCTTAGAAACAACAAGTGGAACTTTAATAGTAGTCCATTTATTTACTAGAACTCCCATGATAAACAAGCCTAAGACTGTCGCACCCTCGGTTAGTTTTTTTAAGAAATTTCCGGAAAGTTCCTGTACTAAAGACATGCCTTCACTAAGTCCTAATTTTAGTCCATACCATTTTATCCCTAAACGAATAATATTAAAAACTAAAAAAAAGATTAGTGGTCCAAGCCAAGATCCCTGTAATGCCAGTGTGGCACCAAGTGCAGCTAAAATTGGTCTTAGAGTACCCCACATTACAGGATCGCCAACTCCACAAAGCGGTCCCATCAAACCAACTTTTAAACTATTAATTGTGCTTACATCAATATCTTCACCCTGTGACTTAGCCTGCTCTAATGCACTAGTCAAACCGATAACGGGACCACAAAAAGCAGGGGTAACATTAAAGAAAGTATTGTGTCGCTTTAAAGCTGCAATTTGATCCTCCTTTTTTTTATATACTCGTTTAATCGTGGGGATCATGTCAACACAGAATGCTAAAGCATGAATTCGTTCATAATTAAATGAGGCTTGCTGAAAATTTGAAAAGATAAAAGTTTGAAATATATCCTTTTTTGTTAATTGATTCTTTATTTTTTTATTTTCTTCCATGGTCATGCTCCATATTAATCATCTAATTCATCTTCCGACAAATCCGCTTCAGAAGTAGTGGCTACAGAAGATGATTGAATCTTATCCTTAGAAAATTGTGGATCCAATTGTACATAAATTAAAGCTAGGATCAAGCCTACAGCGCCAAAAGCAAGCAAACTAAGTTTTAAATATCCGCTTAAAACAAATCCTAAATAAAAAAAGGGCATTAAATATTTTACATACATCATATTTAAGATCATTGCATAACCAACAGTTACTATGAAACCACCAGCAACTGCTAATCCACCTGTTACCACCTCAGGCAAGGAATTAAGCGCATTTTGCACCATAACAGGACTGACAAACACCGCTACTAACGTAGTGGGGATCGAGACTCTAAATGCTTGAACGATTAAGGCTGAAAAATGTAGCCATTCAATTGCTCCAAAATTAGCCTTTTCTACTTCCTTATCTGAAGCATGCTGAAAAACAACTGTAAAAGTGCGCGCAAGTACCGTCAATACTTGTCCAGCTGCAGCAACAGGCAAAGCAATTGCAATTCCTTTAGTTATGCTTTGATGCCCCACAATTACCAATATAGTAGAAATCGTGCTGGCTAAAGCAGAGTCAGGTGATTGTGCTGCACCAACATTCATCCATCCCAGTGCAATTAGTTCTAGTGTGCCTCCTAAAACAACTCCCTTTATTGGGTCACCTAAGATTAGCCCCATTACTGAGCAAGCAATCAACGGTCGATGAGTTTGCCATTCATCCAAAACGCTTCCGCAACCAACAATTGATGACCATAAAAAAACTAATATAATTTGGAAAGTTGACATAATTTCCTCCTATAACTTTTTTTAAGTCTTTTACCTAATTAGCTTGAGAATATCTTTTTTGGGATCATCGGCCAAGACTCGTAAGTCTAAGCTAACTCCTAACTTATCTAGCTCAATAAAGGCTTGAACATCCTCAGGTGTTACAGATACTGCCTTAGTAATCTGTCTTTTCCCCTCTGCGTACGACATTCCCCCAATATTAATTGATTTTAGAGGGATTCCGCCTTTAACCAGTTCCAATACCTCGGTTGGATTAGTGAATAAATAAAAAACCGTGTCATTTTCGTATTTAGGATTATTAAAAACGGCTATTGCCTTAGCAACATCTACTACATTAACTTTCATTCCTGCTGGGGCAGCTTGCTTAACCAACACTTTACGAATATTATCATTAAATACTTCCTTACTTACAACGATAATTCTCTTTGCATTGGCTAATTTTGACCATACCGTTGCTACCTGACCATGAATCAATCGGTCATCAATTCTTGCAAATTTGATAATCATCAAAAATCATCTTCCTTCTCAACTTTTTTCATTTCACAACTGAGCGCCTTAGTATAACTTGCAGAATCTGTCAGAATTTCTTGGACAAGTTCCGCAATGGACATGCTAGTCATTTTGGTAGCAATTTCTAGCAAAATTGGTAACGACATACCGGCAATCACATCTTTAGCTTTTCCTTTGAGAGCAAGATCAGCGGCTGCATTATATGGTGTTCCTGAAAAAAGATCTGTAACAATTAAAATTTGATTGTTAGAGAATTTGCTACTAACCTGTAATATTTTATTTTTGACATCTTCAATACCTTCACCAGGTTCAAATGTTAAGGCGATAAAGTTGTCTGCTTTTCCAAAAATCATTTGGATTGCCTCTTTAAAAGCTACACTGGTTTTTCCATGTCCTATCAAAATAATTTTCATTTCTAACCTCTCGACTTTCCTCCAGCGACATTAATTGTTACGCCGGTCAAGTAACTAGCTCGGCTAGATAATAAATAATTTACTAAATCAGCTACTTCCGAAAGCTTACCGCTTCGTCCTAATGGAGTAGTAGATGTGCTTGAATAACCATTTCTTAACTGTTCTACAGTAATATTTCTTGTATAAGCCAGTGCTTCTTCATATGATGGTGTACGCAAGCCTGTTGCTTCCAATATACCGGGTGCAACTCCAACTACTCGTATGTTAAATTTTCCTAGTTCTTTGGCCCATGACCTCGTCAAACCATTGATTGCTCCTTTGGTTGCTGAATAAATACTTTGTCCTTGAGAGCCTTCCAATCCCGCTTCTGAAGACATATTAACAATAACTCCAGTACCTTGTTCAACCAGCTCCCTTGCAACTGCTTGAGACATTAAATAAACACTTTGAATGTTAACTGTGATCATTTTTTGAAATTCATTTAAATGAATCTCATATTTACTTTTTGGATTTTTTTCATCAATTAACAGTCTTGGTAAGTTGATACCAGCGTTATTAACTAGACCTGCAATTTGACCAAACGTCTTTTTTGTTTGATCAATTAAATTAGTAATATCCTCTGCAACTGTCACGTCACATTTAAAAAAACGAAATCTATTATTATTTACTTCTGAAGGATGCAAATCAGCATCTACGACATTTGCCCCATTAGCTAGTAATTCTCTTACTATGGCATCTCCAATGCCCGAAGAGCCTCCTGTTACAATATACGTTTTATTTTTCAAATCGATCCAATTATCCATTTATTCTCTCCCTTTCACAAATGTTACTTACTTTTTCTAATTATTTGTTAGCGCTATCTTAACTAAAAATATAACAACTTATGTCAACACAATCAATGTGATTGTGGTAATTATCACAAATGTGATTTATAATAAAAAGTAAAATTTATTAAAGGAAATAAAAAATGGAAAATAACTTAATCAATCAACTCATTTTTATAGCAAAACTATATTATATAGATGGACTTACACAAAGTGAAATCGCAGAAAAAGTTCATATACACCGAAGTCAAATTAGTCGGATGCTTAAAGAAGCCAGAAAACTTGGCTTAGTCAAAATTTCAGTAAATTCTGGTTTAGAGGACTTTAGCAATTTACAAAACTTTTTGATTGAAAAGTTTAAACTAAAAGAAGCACTAATTGTTCCAGAAAATATTAATGACCTTAATTTAAAAACTCTAGGTAGTTTTGCAGCCAATTACTTATCTCAGACTATCACTAATAATTCAGTTATCGGCATTTCTTGGGGCAGAACTTTAGCCCATGTTTTTCAAGCAATGCCTGCAAAAAGCGAAAAGCATGGAATCATTGTTACTCCTTTAATAGGTGGCCCCGCAGGTAGGTTAAAAAATGACTATCAGTCCAATCGCTTAGCTTTTTTGTTGAGTGAAAAATTAAATGCCAAAAGCGAATCCTTGAATTGCCCAGCTATTGTCAGTTCTCAAAACTTACAAGAAGAATTAATTTCTAATCCTAACAATCAGGCTGTTTTTAATCTTTGGCAAAATCTTGATTACGCAATTGTCGGAATCGGAAGCAATTTAATAATTGATATGGAACAATGGCAAGAATTCTATAAAAATTCAAATTTTGCTTCAATTTTCAGCGAAACTAACGCCGTAGGTGATATTCTTTCACAGCCCTATTCTGAAGAAGGTAAAATTATTAATTCTTCTAAGTATCATATCATCAGCATGAACCTTGATTCTCTTAAGAAAGTGCCGGTAGTAATTGGAATTGCTTGTGGGAGAAACAAAATCAAGTCGATTCTTGGTGCACTTAATACCCATATTTTGGACGTTTTAATCACCACTGACATAACTGCCTTGGGTATTAAAGACTTATGCCTTTAAATCACATTTGTGCAACATTATAGCTATTAATTGTTTTTATAGCCTTTTTACAGTAATATCATTTGTGAAGTTAGCGCTTTCTGATTATATAACTTGTACTAAGGAGATTTAAAATGGTTCAAAGCAAAGCCCTACGTTTATATGGAAAAGAAAATATGCGGATTGACACAATTTCATTGCCTGAAATTAAAGATGACGAAATTTTAGCTGAAATCATGTCAGATTCAATGTGTATGTCTTCATGGAAATTGGCTAAAGAAGGGGAAGAACATAAAAAAACACCAAACAATCTGAAGGACCATCCAATTATCGTTGGTCACGAATTTGCAGGGAAAATTATTAAAGTAGGGGAAAAATGGCAGGGAAAATATCATGAAAACCAGAATTTTGTTGTACAGCCTAACCTAGCTAGAGATGATACACCTTTTGTACCTGGATATTCGTACCCTTATGTAGGTGGAGACGCGACTTTTGTTATTATCCCAAATGAGGTAATGGAATTAGGTTGCCTTATTCCATTTAATGGCGACTCATATTATGAAGGGTCACTTTGCGAGCCTGTTAGTTGCGTAATCGCTGGTTTCGATGCTCAATATCACCTAATTCCTCATACATACAACCATAAAATGGGAATTAAAAATAATGGAAATATGTTAATTATTGGTGGAACTGGTCCAATGGGTCTACTTGCAATTGATTATGCTTTGCATGCTGATTTAAGACCTAAAAAATTAATCGTAACTGATATTGATCAGCAAAAATTAGATAGAGCTAAAGAATTATATCCTTCCAATGAGGTTGAAGTCGAATTTATCAACACTCAAATGCTATCGGTTGAAGATCAAGAAAGACTATTACGCTCAAAAGTTAATGGAAAAGGATATGACGATATATTTTTATTGGTTAGCGTTAGGTCCTTGGCCGAAATGGCAGGAAATCTATTGAATGCCGATGGTTGTTTAAATCAATTTGCTGGCCCTGTCAATAAATCCTTTTCAGCAACCCTTAATTTCTATGACATTCACTATAACTTTACACATGTAGTCGGGACTTCAGGAGGAAACGCAGAAAATGAGGCAAAGGCAGCTAAATTAATCGCCAATCATAAGCTAAATGTTGCTAAAGTGATTACACATGTATTGGGACTTAATGCAGCTGCTGAGACTACTCTTTCTCAGCCCGAAATTGGTGGCGGTAAAAAACTAATTTACACTCATAAAAAGTTTGATCGAATTGAATTAGATAAAGTTGATCCGAAAACTGAGCTAGGTAAAATACTTAAAAAACATAACGGTATTTGGTCTCATGAAGCTGAGCAGTGGATTCTGAACAATATGCCAGATATCTAAAAATTTAAATCAGAAAAAGAACCTAGATATTAAAGAAAACCCCTTAGATTAGACCTAAAATCCATCTAGGGGTTTTTCTATGATTAGATTTACTATTAAACTATTGACCAAAAAATACAGACTCTTACCTTGATTAAAACAGACGACAGTAACTTCTATGAAATACAAATAATGGTCATATTAAATAATCAGCAGCTGGGTTATGCAATACCAATATTTTGTATACAATGCTTTAAAATTTAAGCATACATCAAAAATATCGCATTCAGTTTAGACCGCAAATTTCAGGGTGGAAAAAACATAATAAAAACCTCGAAGTTGTCCTAACTTCGGGGTTCATATCAAAATTAGACTTTTTATATTTACTAAACAAAATTATTTGATCTTAATTGTCATTTTTACTTAATATTGGTAAAAACTGCTTAGCTAAAAACTCTTTAAGTTGGTTTGCAGTACCTTTTTCAAATACTTCCATGCTTTCTTTGTTTATTACCAAAGAACTACTAATTGCTCCTAAAGCTCTTAATTCCTCAGTTGTACTATTAGCAGGAGCTAGTAATATTAGAAAACGTTTAACTTGAATTTCTTGATTTTCCATTGATAGTAATTTTACCGGCATTTGCAGTTGACAAACTGCAACAAAACTTTTTTGTACCCCTAAACTACTAGCATGAACTAATGCCAAATGCGTATTTGGTAAGCCAATAGGAGATATATTAATTCGGTGGACTAATTTTTGGGTTACTTGTTCTGAATTTGTTACCACATTTTTTGGCAGTAATTCAACCGCTGATTTAATTACCTGTTCCAATGATTGCTTTTCAGTATTTAATAATTTAAAAACTTCAGTCTCAGTCACTATTTCTGTGTAAAGATCTACTTTTTTCTTCATTGCTAAAAGCTTTGCTAAAAACGACTTATGATAATTAGCTTTATTGAAATTAGAATATTTATATTGATAAGTTTTTAAATAATTTTTTATTTTCTGGACCTCACCGTTTAAAAGCAAAGGACTTACAACCTGGTATTCACGAGAAAATCCTGGTAAATCAACGGTTGTTAAAACGATATCATAATTTGCTAAGTCAATTTGATTTAATTTTGTAATTTTAGTTGTATCTATCTGATTGATTTCAGGCAATTCTTGAGATAAACGACTTTTAAGAATTTGTGAAGTTGAAAAACCATTTTCACATATTATTAAAGCTCTTAGTTTATGAGAAAATTTGTATTTTTCACATTCATTAGCAAAATAAAGCAGCAACAACTGACGCTCTGAAAGATTAAGATATTTTTTTGGAAATACTTCCTTCCATTTTTCATTAATAATTAAACTAAGTTTTTGATATTTTTCTTCCATTACTTTCACAGTTGATAAATTGGTTTCTGGCATTGGCATCTGTCTTTTCTTTAATAGACCATCAATGTGATTGGTAAGCTTTTCAAAGAAGGTTGGATTTCTAGTAAAGTCCCAACTATATGCAACAGAAATTAGAGAAATAAATTCTTTTACTTGAACGGAAGTGGATAAACTCATTTCATCAAAGTTATTATTAGTAATTTGTTTATCACTATTTTGTAGCTGAGTTGCTAAGAAGTTTATCTCTTCTTTTGTGATTTTTTTTATTTTCTTTGAATAATTCAAGTGAGACAAAAACTGATAAGTTAATCCAAGATATTTCATATCAACTTTGTTATCACCAATTTGAGTGATTGGATTACCTGTGGATAAACGATAAACTGATGTAGAAAACATTAAAACCAATGAAATTATTTGTCGATCATATATACCCCTGATTTTTGGCAAAACATAAGTTTCCAATATTTCATAGCTTTTAGTTAATAGTTCGCTTGGAATAAGCATAGCAAAATAATTGTCTATTTTTTCTTTCTTTTTTTGTAATCCAAGCAAAAAACTATATTCATTAATTTCATTTAAAACTATTTTACAAAAAAGATTTCGCCTAACCGCTTCCGATCCACTAATAATAACTCCTACTCCCTTTTTACGGTAAAGACATAAGCCATAGGCCTTTAAAGACTGAGAGATTTCCTTTAAATCACGTTGAACAGTACCTTGACTAACCCCTAAGTTTATAGCTATATTACTCATTTTCATTTCTTTAGCGCTTAGCAATAACATGGCAGCAATTGCATTTTGTCTTGAGGATGCTGATAAATGGTAGTGTTGTGGTTGATTAATTATATTATCTTCAATCTTTGATAGTGTTTTATTATCACCATCAATTTTATAAACACCTTTATCATTATTTAAAATCACGCCTTGTTGTTCAAGATTGGGCCTTAAATCAGCAAATTCGCGATATAATGTTCGCTGACTAACATCTAATTGTTTTTCTAAATCTACTAAAGAAAGACCTTTTTTATTTTTAATTAGCTTTAGCAAAATCCTTTTTTGCCGTTCAGTAAACACAATAAGTTCCTCATCCCTATTTCAGATATAAATTTGCAAAAAAACAGTCATTTTTAAACTTTAATTTTATCAAATGACTGTTTCTTTTATTAATAAATATTTTTATTTTTTAAATTCTTTAGATATTTCTAAGGCCAATGCGTTTATTAAATCTTCATTCTTTAAGCCTGTTGTTTCTTTTACAACTTCTGCAAATTTACTTTGTATTAACTCTTGTAATTCCACACTTTCTTGATCACTAGGTACATCAAATTGATATATTTTTGCTGCTGTTTCCAACAACTTACTATAATCCAATCCACGTTCTTTGGCTTCACGAATAGGTCTAATAAAGCGTTCATCATAACCCAACTTACGTATTGGAGTTCTACCTACCCGAGCAATTGTATCAGAAATATAGGGGTTTTGAAAACGCTTAATGATTTTTTGCTGGTACTTTTTATGTTCTATCGGGTCGAAATTCCACTTATTAATTAACAAATCGCCAGTTTCTTTTAATACGCCCTTTAATTGGTTTAAAACTTTCTTATCTTTAATAGCTTCGCCAATACTCGTATAGCCCAACGTTTTTCCAGTATAAGCAACAGTTGCATGACCAGTATTAACAGAAAATAATTTACGTTCGATATATGGCTCTAAATCAGGAGCATAACCTACCCCCTCTATTTTTAAAGATGGATTTTTCATTTGCGACTTATCAACAATCCATTCTTTAAATGGTTCAACTGAAACCATTAAAGGATCATCATGCTTTTGTAGAGGTACAATTCTATCTACTGCAGCATTAGGAAAGCCAATATGCTTATCCGCAAAGTCCTTCTCATTATCACCTAAATGCTTGTAAACCTCCTTTTTCAGTAGTTGTGAGCCACCTATCATATTTTCACATGCAATGACATCAATTGGTTGGTCAATTTTCTTATTCTTACGCGCCACAATACCTTGGGCTATTAATGGAGCAATAAATTGAAGTACCTTTGGGCCAATAGCTGTAGTAACCAAATCTGTTTGAGCAATTTCATTAATGACTTGTTCAGGATTCTTACTATTATTAATACCTTTAACATTATTAACTTTAATTTTTTTCTGGCCAACAGCTGCTAATTCAATTGTATATTCATGTCGCTTATTTAATTCATCAATAATCTTTTCATTAACATCGACAAAAGCTATCGAAAAACCATTTGCCGCTAGGGTCTCACCGATAAACCCACGTCCAATATTACCTGCTCCAAAATGTACTGCTCTCATTCTTGATTGGCCTCCTCTAATAAATCTATTACTTCTTGCTCATTTTGTGCATCTGCTAATTTAGCTACATTGTCAACTTTCATACAAAAGAGTGCTATTTGAGATAAAACGTCTAAATGCTCGTTATTTAAACCTGCAATACCAAAAACCACAGTAACAATCTTTGGGTCTGAACTGTCTTCTGAAAAATCAATTCCCTCAGGAATCTGAATAAAAGATATTCCTGTCTTTTTTATATATTTTTTGCCCTCATCAGTACCATGCGGTATAGCAATAAAATTTCCCATATAGGTTGATACTTCTTTGTTTCGTGCAAGCATTGAGTCGACGTAATTAGGTGCAACACAGTCATTATCAACTAATAACTGTCCAGCAGCTCGTATGGCCTCTTCTTTGGTTTTATAATGCTGCTTTAATTTAATCATGTTTTTATTAAGTTTCATATTTTCCCTTACTATTCTATATAACGAATTATTTTTTTAAGATTTTCACTATCCAACAAATCGCCTACAGCAATAACTTGTGCTTTAGAAACCTGATTCTTTAATTCTTTTTCTAAAGAAATCGTCGTTATTAATAACTGACTGGGATCATCACTTATATCATCTAAAGGAACACGTTTAGCAATTACCTTTTTTTGTGCAGCTTTAAGTTTTTCATTAAACAAGCTAACAGCCATCGTTGTTGAGCCAGTATTTTCCGATTTATTAACAAAACTAATTTTTTGTACTTTACTGAAATCAATATCGTCAGACAAGTCTAATTCGGACCTGTCTTTATTTGATAAAGCTACATTTGAATTTTCTTTTGGCGATTTTTTCTTCAGTTTTTGAACTATTTCATCATAACGTGGACTATTCATAAAATTACCGACTGAAACATGCATTGCATCCGGAGTCTTTTCAATTGCTCGCTCAGTTAATTCTTTTTGAGTGACAACTAACAAATTAGGTTCAGGCTTCAAATCACGAACAGCCATATTTGTTACAGGAATATTGGTTATTCCTTCTTTCTTTAGTTTTTCCCGTAATAATGAAGCACCCATTGCTGACGATCCCATTCCAGCATCACATGCAAAAATAATCTTTTTAATATCTGATGAAACTGGCAGATTCAAATCGTCATTTCTATCTATTCCCTTCGACTCAGCCTTCATTTGTTGCATCTGCTTCTTTTTAGATTCTAAGTTGCCTCCATTTGACTTATCATACTTTAGAATAATAGCAGAACAAACAAAAGAAACTGCTGTAGCCACTAAAACGCCTGATATATTGGCTATATAACTACCCTTAGGAGTCATTAGCAAAATAGCTATGATTGAGCCTGGTGAAGCTGCTGCTTTTAATCCTGCGCCCATTAACTGAAAAGTAAATGTTCCAGAAACACCAGCTAAAATAGCTGGGATAATTAAAATTGGTTTCATTAAAATATATGGAAAATATATTTCATGAACTCCACCAAAAAAGTGGATAATAACAGCACCAGGCGCTGAGGATTTAGAACTTCCTTTTCCATAAAGACAAAATGCTAACAAAATTCCCAAACCCGGTCCAGGATTTGATTCTAATAAAAACAAAACTGATTTGCCAAGTTGTCCAGCTTGTTGAATTCCCAAGGGAACTAGAATTCCATTACCCACCGCATTATTTAAAAACAAAACTTTAGCAGGCTCAATGAATATATTAGCTAACGGTAATAAATGAACGGAAATAATCCATGAAACACCTTTAGCAGCCAAATTGCTACCACCAACAACTAGAGGATTAATTAAAGTTTGTCCGATTATTGCTAAAATCATCCCCATAATACCAGCAGAAAAATTTTTATAAATCATTTCAAAACCGGTTTTGATTTTATCCATAAACAATTGGTCAAACTTTTTAATACACCAGCCACTTAAAGGTCCCATAATCATAGCACCTAGAAACATTGGTACTTTTGCACCAACAATAACGCCTGTTGTGGCAATGGCACCAATAACTGCACCACGCTCTTCATAAACCATACGGCCACCGACATATCCAATTAATAGCGGCAATAAATAGTGCAGCATAGGATTAATTAATTCAGCAATATGAGAATTAGGAAACCAGCCACCTGGTACCATAAATAAAGCGGTGATAAAGCCCCATGCTATTATTGCAGAAATATTTGGCATGATCATACCAGAAAGAGCAGTACCAAAGCGTTGTACTTTAGTTTTTATAGAACTCTTTTTCTTACCCGTTGATTTCTCAACAGTAATACTATCTTGTGTCATCATTTTCCTCCTCTAAATTTGTTTTATTTATTAATTATTTTAGAAGAAAAGGTATACGCTTACAATATAATCTAGTGGCCATTTTGGCATTATCAAACTGCCAAAATTATTTTATGTAATAACTTACAAAATCTTATTATTGCTTTATTAATATATTGGTCAACAAATACATATATACTTTTAAATGATTTATATATTTTAAAAATAGAGCAAATATCAGAAAATCAGAGCGATTAAATTCATTAGCGCTCAATTGTTTTATCAAAGTTATCAAAAAAGGTCACTTTTTAAAAATGACCTGATTCTTTATAGTTTAATTGTGGGTAATTTTAGTTAAAAATTGTGTAAATAAGCACATAGCTACTAAATCTGTTCTTCTAAGTTCAGTACTTCTAAAACATCAGTTGCACATTCTGCCCCC